>JBFJVP010000007.1:0-20485 GCA_041624075.1 Thermoplasmatota archaeon
GGCGCCGGTCCAGTTGCCGGTGATGGCGACGCAGCCTAGTCCTTCGCCGGTGGGTCCTCGGCAGACGATGCCTGTGGCTTCTTCGTCTTCGGTGATGGTGCAGGGTTCGTTTGCGGTGGTCGCGGGTACGCTGATGAGTGCGGCGAGCAGGGCTAGGCTGAGGAGTTTCATGGCTTCACCGCGATTGGGATGGGCTCGGTTGTCAAAAGGATGGTGTCGTGGCGTCCAAACGGGCGCAGCCAGGCGTTGCTGGCAGCCGTGGGTTGCTAGGTTTGGAGCAGTTTGTGCAGGTCGGTTTCGTTGAGGATGGGGATTCCGAGGTGCTTGGCTTGGTCGAGTTTGCTGCCCGGCTGGGAGCCGCTAACGATGTAGGATGTCTTGTTGGAGACACTGCCGGTGACGCGGCCGCCTTGCGCTTCGATGGCGGCCCGCGCCTCGCTTCGGGTCCAGGTTTCAAGGGTACCGGTGATTACGAAGGTCTGGCCTTCCAGTGGGCGCCGGGCGGCGGGTGTTGCCTTGGTGGCTTCGGGTTTGATGCCGGCGTCGAGGAGTCGGCGCAACTCGTGGGCGTTTTCTTCTTGATCCAGGAAGGACCGGATGGCGGCGGCGGTCTTGGCGCCGAGCCCTTGGATGCTGGCGAGGGATTCTTGTTCGGCGCCCAGCAGGTCGTGGATAGTTTCGAAGGAGTGGGCGAGGGCCCGGGCGTTGCGGGCGCCGACGTGGGGCAGGCCCAGGGCGGCGATGAACCGGTCCAGGCTTGGACTGCGCGAGGCGTTGATGGCGTCGATGAGGTTGCGCGCGGCTTGTTCGCCGTAGCCCTCCAACTCTGCGACTTGCGCCTGCGATAAGCCGTAGAGGTCGGCGACGCTTTGGATGAGGCCAGCGTCGTGGAGCGCTCGGGCGGTCTTGGGCCCAAGTCCTTCAATGTCCAGGCCGCCGCGGGATGCGTAGTGGACGATGCGCGCTTCCAGTTGGGCGGGGCAAGCCAGGGCTGCGGGGCAGTACCGATTGGGTCCATCGGCCACGCTCGCCGTGCTGCATGCGGGGCACCGGTCGGGCATGGCGAATGTGGGGCCGTGGCCGTCGTCGAGTCGTTCGACGACTTGGGGAATGACGTCTCCTGCCCGTTGGACGCGCACCCGGTCGCCGACCTTGACGCCTAGGCGTTCGATCTGCTCGATGTTGTGCAGGCTGGCGCGGCTGACAGTGACGCCGCCTACGTCGACGGGGTCGAGCAAGGCGACCGGTGTCAGGCGACCAGTTCGGCCGACCTGGATGGCGATGTCGCGCAGGATCGTCTCCTGGCGGCGGGGCGGGAATTTCCAGGCGACGGCCCACCGGGGGTTGCGGGCTCTCGTGCCCATGTCATGGCGGGCTGCATGATCGTCAACGGCGACCACGACGCCGTCGGCCTCAAAGGGCAGTTCGTCGCGGCCCCCCAGCAACTCATCGTAGTACGCGCGGGTTGACTGTTCAACGATGCGGGGCTTGCCGGCGGTGCGGCGGTTGTGCTCCCCGACGGGCAGTCCCCACTTGACGAAGTGATCCAGCACTTGGCTGTGCGAAGCCAGGTCGTCGGCGCCGTCCAAGACCTCGTACGCGACGAAGGCCAGCCCCAACTGGCTCGCCAGCGCGGGGTCATGGCGGCGCAGGGCGCCTGCAGCGGCGTTCCGGGGGTTGGCGAAGGGCTCCTGGCCCGCTTCGAGGCGCTGGCGGTTAATCGCCTGGAAGGCCTGTAGGGGAAGGTACGCCTCACCCCTGACTGCCAAGCGCTCCGGGTGCCCGTCCTTGAGTTGGCGTGGCACGCCGTGCACGTGCCTGAAGGTGTGGCTGACATCCTCGCCCACTTCGCCATCGCCGCGCGTGACGGCCCGAACGAAGCGGCCATCCTCGTAGACCACTTCCATGGACAAGCCGTCGTACTTGGGCTCCAACCAGAACGCCTCCGCGCCTGCCAGGTGTGCCCGACGAACAAACGCGGCCACATCCTCTGCCTGCTGAACTGAGTCCAAGCTGAGCATGGGCCCCAGGTGCCGGGCGGAGGGAAGGAAGTCCACGGCCCGGCCCGCTACCCGCTGGCTGGGCGAGTCGCTGGCCGCCAAGTCCGGGAACGCCTGCTCCAACTGCTTGAGCCGTGCGAGCAACCGGTCATACTCCGCGTCGGAAATGATGGGCCTGTCCTTCTCGTAGTATCGCTGGTCGTGGCGTCGGATAAGTTGCTCCAAGTGCCGCATCTGCCGCGCCGCAGCGTCCGAGTCCATGGCGTCGGGGTCGCGGAAGTCGAGATCCGGGTCGTGGCGGTTGGATTTGGCCATGCTACCTGTTCCTCTTCAATTGCTTCTCAAGCTGCTTCCAGGTTAACGTGGTGGCAACATCGGGTGACTCCATCCAACCGCGCCTGGCCTGGCCTACGCCGTGGCGCAGGTTTGACAGTTCTTCCGGGGCGCGCGCGTGGCTGTTGATGACGAGCTTGGCGCCGGCCTCTTTCGCGGCGCGGCACTGGTGGGGATCCAAGTTCACCTGGCCGGGCCGACTGTTGAGTTCCAGCATCGTGCCGGTTTGGGCCGCCTTGGCGATGAGTTTGTCGAAATCCATTTCGGTGCTAGCGCGGGCGCTGGGGACACGACTGGATGGAAGGCCAATGACGTCGACCAGTGGGTGCTCCATGGCCCTCAGCAGGCTGCGCGTTTGGCGCGCCGGATCCGTCGCTTTGTGCACGCTGGCGATTACGATGTCAACCTGTTCCAGCAGGTCGTCGCGCGCATTGAGACTGCCATCCTCAAGGATGGCTACTTCTGCGCCCTTGAGGAGGCGGAACCGGCCTCGGATATCGCGCGCGGCCTGCTCGACGGCGGCGATGTGGTGAGCCATGGCGTCGTGGGCGTCGCTGGCAACCCTGGAAACGCCGCCTTGGTCCGTGATGGACAGATAGTGCAGGCCCATAGCCCGTGCTGCCCGGACCATGGCGGCAATGGCTTGTTGCCCGTCGGCGTTTGGGGCCGTACTGTGCAAGTCGCCGCGCAAGTCCGTTAGTTCCACGAGCTTGGGCAGGTGTCGGTCCCGGGCCGCCTCGATCTCGCCGGTATTCTCGCGCAACTCGGGTGCAATCCACGCCAAATCCAGCCGAGCGTAGATCGCCTCCTCGGAGTCGCCTGCCAAGCGACGGTCGTTGGATGCCCACAACCCGTACTCGTTCAACTTCCAGCCGCGCTCCTGCGCGAGCCGGCGCAGCGCGATGTTATGGTTCTTGCTCCCGGTGAAGTACAACAGGGCCGACCCGCCCGCTTCGGCCTTCACCACGCGCAAGTCCACTTGCAACCCGCCGCGCAGGTGCACCGTCGAACGCGTCGATCCCTGCGACACCACCTCATCGACATCTGTGTTCGCCGTAAAGGCTGCCATGGCCCCGGCACCGTCGGCGCAAACCGCAATCAAGTCCAGATCACCGACGGTGGCGCGCTGGCGCCGGAAGCTGCCTGCCACTTCGATCCAGTCAACGTGGGGCTGCAACAACTCTAGCAGGCTTCCCGCCTCCTTCTCCACTTCGGCACGCAACCATCGCTCCCCTGTTGAGCCCTCGAGTGCCGCCAGAATCTTGGCTTCGCTCGTGGTGCCAAAGCCCTTCAATGCCCTCACCCGCCCTTGGCTCGCGGCGTCCTTCAAGTCCTCTAAGTTGGTGACGGCCAACTGGTCATGCAACGCCTTGGCTCGCTTGGGGCCCAGGCCGGGCAAGCGCATCATCGCAACAACACCCTGAGGGATTCGCCGGCGCTCGGCTTCCAAGGCTTGCAAGGTTCCCGTGGCGAGCATCTCCTTGATCTTGGCTGCCAAATCGTCGCCAATGCCCGGGAGTTCCGAGAGGTCCTTGCCTTGCTTGAGCAGGTCCTGTATGGGCTGCGCCTGGTTTCGCAGTGACTGGGCGCCGTTGCGGTACGCCCGGACGCGAAACGGATTGGCCTCCTGCAACTCCAGCAGATCCGCCAACTCGTCGAAGGCAGCGGCAATCGCCTGGTTACCTACAGCCATCACGCCCGCTGGGCCCCGAGCGCACTTGACGCTGTGCCCGTGGGCAACACCCTCCTGGCCGGTCGCGAAGGCCTTGGCTTCCGGGGCGGCGCCAGGGTGATGTGCCCGTTGATCGATCAGCAAGCCCGAGCAGTTTCGCCGGGGCGCCGCATCTACGTGCCTGGCCCCGGCAATGGGCCCGGTGGCAGGAAAGGCTCAACGGTGGCTCGCCAATGGCACCATTGCGTTCCCGTCACATGCAGGGTTCCGCCGGGTGTCACCCATACTCCGGCACCACATGCCACGCCCACGAGCCAGCATCGGGCGCCGTACACGGGTCCCAGATGGGTCAGGCACGCGGCGCCGTAGCCCGCAATGACGCACTGGTCACGTGGCGGATACACCGCTGGCATGGTTCGGCAATCGTAGGTTTCCCGCTCAGCATCCTCGATTGGACCTGCCAGTGCGGCAGGAGACATCAGGCTAGCTGCCAGCAATGTTGCAAGCAAGCGCATGTTGGACCACGCCTAGGCAAACGTCGTGCCACTCAAAAACTATGGCGGGTCCCAAGTATCGAACCGTGAGGGAGTCCATGTCGTCAAGCAGCGCCTTCGTGGCTGCCCTGCACGGCGGTGGCTCAGCATGCTTGGGGCGTTCTGGCCCAGTGGATCGGGGTCGGGCCGGCGCCGGGACGCGACCGTTTGCCGGGCAGCCGTTCGGTAGGCGTGCTGGCACGTCGGCTGTGCCGCTGGCCACCCAACGTCGCGCCGGTGCATCCAGTTTGGTCCTGATGCCACGGCCCATGCCTGGGCTGGGACAAGCCTTGCGTGGATGGAACCGGTGGCCACTGCCTCAGGCTGCGGTCAAGTGGTTGGAAATCAGGACCCGTCGGGGCCGCTGCCGCCCATGCAACCGGTGTCGATAATGCCCAGGACGATGAAGCCGCTTCGCATGTGGGGGCAGTAGTAGGGCTGGATGGGCGCGGAGCATGGGGTGCCAACGGGGCCCGCTTGGACGCCATACTCGCCCGGGTCGCAGTCCCGCAGTCCCGGAAGCGGCGCGGCCTGGGTGGACGCGACGGAAACGGCAAGCAAGATAGCAGTAACCAATACAATCATGGTTTTCATGAAAAACGAACCTCTGGTTCGGTGAAGTCCAGGGGTATGTCAAGCTCTTCTGGCTTGCTCCCAGAAGGTTGCAGCAACACTCATCTGGGGGCCGCGTGTGGGACGGGTCCGATGAGTGATGAGCAAGCGGTGGACCCCGTAGCGATCGCCACCCAAATCATGGAGGAGGCGCACGAGGGCTACAACGTCATCGCGTTTCTGCGGACTGGGGTTACTGCCACCAACCGCGCAGCCTCCGGCTACGACCACTTCATGGCGCTCGTCGAGCAACTTGACCACGTTCGCTTGCTCAGCTACCCCAGTCACCCCGTGACGGGTCGCCGCATGGACGTGTCCTTCGTTCCCATCGATTTGGCCCGCCATGTGGTGGCGGTGGGGCATGAGAACGAGCCCATGCGGTACCGGTTCCTCGACCATCTCCGCTCTGCCGAAGTCCTCACTGACCGTGACGGCCTGGCCGCCGGGCTCGCAGACGCCGCCCGAAAGATGGTGTCGACTGGTGTCCTGCAAGGGGATTATGTCCACAGTCAGTCTGCGTTTATCGAGGATCTGTGGGGCGAACTGGATCGCGGCAACCCCTCCGGCGCATGGACCATTTGCAGGGATGTCGCCACGGGCGCCTTGGGCATGCTCATGGAAGAGCAAACCGGTGACGTGGCCATGCGCACCGAGTTTGCCAACATGGCTCGCCAGCAGGGAGAGGCTTTCGCCGATCTGTTCGAATCGTTCTTCGTGGTCCCCGATGACGCCCGCGATCTGGTTGCCGCGATGCTGGACATCGTCGCCACCCGCGAGAACCAAGAGTTCGATCACTCCGTCCAGTATGGCCAAACTGAGCAGAAGCTCCTGGGCGAGGTCAAGCAACTGGCCGAGGACCTCGTTCGCCGCCACGGCGACGACATCCGTGCCGTCGGCGCCACCGGCAGCATTGGCCGCAACAGCGTCACCGCAGACGCTGATTACGACGTGCACGTTCTGATCCGGCCGCGCCACCCGGACGACGCGCACCGCATCGATTTCCGGCTCTACACTCCCAACTACCCCGGCCTGCCCCGGCGAGCCGAGCTGGGATTCACGCCCACGACGTTCATGCAGACCCTGCTGTCCAACGGGCTCCACGAGCAATTCAGTTACTACCACCTGGACCACGTGAGCAACACCGCCCTCGTGTACGACCCGGCAGGCGAAGGCGCCGAGGTCAACCAACGCGCCCGCCTCATGCGCCCCGACGACGGCGTGATCTCCGAGAGCGTGTCCCAGTTGAGGGCGGTGCTGGATCGGGAAGCGGAACTGACTGGGCCGGCCCGCGCGGATTTCCTGTTCTGGATCGCCGACGAAGTCGCCCGCATGCTGCTGATGCGGTACGGCTTGGCGTTCATGAAGCCAAAGTACCGAGCCCTGACGCTGGACCGCATCCGCGACCGCGAACCAGAGTTCTTTGCTGCGTACGACCGGCTCAAGGGCCTGGACGGGCTGAGCCACGAGGCGGCCCAAGCCGCCGCCGTGCGGGCAACCCACCTGTTCGACCTGACAATGGAAAAGCTGGGTACCGGCTACCGCTACCGGTGTGAGGAGATGCAGCTTGCCTGAACCTGGCGCCCTCGTGGTCATCACAGGCATCGACGGCAGCGGCAAGTCCACCCAGTCGACGCTTCTGCGCGACCACCTCAAGGCAGCCGGCCTTAACGTCGAAACCGGTTCCTGGCGGCTGCGCGAAGTGGGCAGCCAGTTCATCGGTGACCTGGTGCGCCGAGTCAGCAAGGCAGACTTGGATCTGGATCCGCGCACGGCAACGCTGCTCTTCGCCGCCAACCTCAGCCACCGGATCGAAACCCAGGTCACCCCGTCGCTCGCCGCGGGCCACGTTCTCGTGGAGGACGACTACCTGTACAAGATGGCCGCCCGCGCGTGTGCCCACGGCTTGGGTGACGACTGGGTTGAATCCGTGTTCCGCTTCGCGCCCCAACCGAACCTGGTCATCGTGCTCGACGTGGAACCCGACGTGGCGCTGGCCCGACTGGGCCGCCCCGTCACCACGTACGAATCGGGGCTAACCACGGGCGACCGCAACGGCGGTTTCCTGATCCACCAGCAAGCCGTTCGGGAGCGCCTTCTTCAGTGGGCCACGCAGCACGGCTTCCACGTGATCCAAGAGAAGGGCCGCAGCATCGAGGACATCCAAGGCGACATCGCCGCCATGGTCGACGAAATGGTGGGCGCCCCCGCTGTGCGACCAGCTTAAGCACCCGGGAGAAGTGAGAGAATCGTGGACTTCGAGAAGCGCACCGCCGTCCAAACCGACGCCGACAGCCAGTTGCGCCGGGCCAAGACCCGCAACTGGGTGCTGCGCATCCTGATGGGGGCCACCGCCCTTGCGCTGGTCGGCTCCCTGATCTACCAAGGGGACCCGCCGGATGACTTCGTTCACACGCACCACGCGTTTCGCATCTATGCCCCCATGGAGGCCGGGCCGTCGTACATCGACTTTCCCATTTTCAATTACCAGGAGCGGCACAGCTTCGTGCACATGCATGAAGATGATCCGCACCTGGGCCCCCGCAGCAACGAGTTGTTCCACGTCCACAAGGCCGGCTTTACCCTGGGGGATTTCCTTGGCAGCCTCGGCATCACGATCGAGCCGGGCGCGCTGAAACTCGACGACCCCGAGTCCAGCCGACGGGCGGTCCACCACGGCGAGTCGTGGCGCGACAACTCGACCCATCACTGGCGCCTCTACATGCAGAGCCTCAACGAGTCGTGGCAGCGCATCCTGGAACCCGACGTGGCCGGATCGGTCGACTACGGGGCTCACCAGTTTGGCAAGGGGGAACGGATCCTGCTCACGTATGTGCCGCGCGCCTTGGCCGACGACGACCCACTCCTCGAAGACCAGAAGAGTTCGGTGGCGCCCGACCTGTGGCGGTGGCCCCAGGATGGCCCCGGCGACAAGATCACGCCCGGTCGCTAACCGGGCCGTAGGGCAGAGGGATGGCGAGGCGCAGCCAAACGGCCCACGTGGGCGCACGGGTTCCGATGCCTGCGTCGTGCACGATGGGTCCGCTTCCGCTCCGACTACCTCGTGGCCACCTGAACTCTCGGTGAAGGCCCCCGTGTCCTTCGCCAACATCCCTGTGCCGATGCCACCGCCCAGGGCAGCTCTGGGGCTGCGGCGGGCACTCGCACTTACTTGTACTTGTAACGCAGCAACGCCACGATGCCGCCAAAGGCGTTCTTCAGGATGCCGCCCTCTTCGCTGGCAGGGCTGATGATGTGAAGGTTGGAACCGCTGGCCTCCGCCAGATCCGCCAACTCTTCCACCAGGTCCGCCTCCTCGTACTCGAAGTTGTTGGCGCCGCCCCATTGCTGGGCAACCTTGTCCACGGCTGCATCCACGAGGTGGCGCTCCACGGTGCGGTGGATGACCTCGTCGGTCTTGCGGTTCGTGAACGTGATGCGGGTCTTCTTGAGGTCCTCGGATACCAGCAGGTACTCCACGGCACCCATCTCGAGGGCTTCCCGGACCTCGTTTTCACCATAGGTGGCCAACCCGCCGTCGGGCTTGCCCGTTTCCTTGAGGAACCGTTGCATCAGGTGCTTGTCCTCGACCAGCCGAATACCTGAGATGGCTGTGCTGGCGGCCTCAACAAGCTCCTTGAGTCCCTGATCGTCATCCGTGTAGCCGGTATCGAAGAACGTGGGGTGCAAGATCTTGCGCAACTCGTGGTGCAGGTAATCCTGTTCCGCGAAGTAGTTCTTCGTGGGCCCCGGCCCGCCAAGCAGGACCGCCTTGATCTTCGGCTCGTTGAGGAAGATCTCGCTCGCCTTCTCGCCCTCGTGCTTGAACCACGCGTCGGCAGCCTCTTCGGTCAGCCGCTCGAAGCGACGCTGCGATTGACCACCACGGCCGTGCTTGGATGGCACCTGGCTCTGCTTGTTGTGCATGGACACGATCGCCTGACCCTTCAGGAGCCCGATGCTGCACTCCTTCCGGTCAATGATCATCAAGCCATAGATGTCGTCCGTTTCCAGCATGCCGAGCAGAGGCTCCACGTTGAAGCTGGAGTCACACCGGTACTGGTACGTCGCCACCGGCTGCGGGGGCTCGATGACGTGGGCGACCGACTTGGTCTTCTGACCGCCGGCTGCAACGTTTCCAACGAAGACCGCGAGGCCGTTTTCGGGCACGGTCTTGTAGTTCTTCAAGCGCGCCAGGATGCTGGTCAAGGCTTGGCCGACGGCGTCACGGGTCTGCTTGCTCTTGATGTTGGAGCTCTGGCCCAGTTCGTCGCGCAGCATGCCGTTGACGTCTCCGAGTTGGCGTGTGGGCGGAATGTACAGGGTCACCAATTCGGTGCCCATGCCGCGGTACGCCTGCAGGTCCTCCAGCGTGCGCTTGAACACGTACTTCTGGCGGTCCGTCCACTCGGAGACGCTCACGATCAAGGCCCATGAAGGCCCCCTATATGAACCCGGAGAAGGGCGGCTGCCGTCCTCGGGGCGCCGGCACTGCCCTTGCCGGCTCTGGTGCTTAGGGTCACCCAGGCGGCGCAGGGCTCAAACGGGGCCCCCGCCTGGCGCGGCCCATGGACCCGGTCGTGGTGGGCTTTGGTGGCAGCGTCGTGGCGCCCGCCGAACTGGACAATGGATTTCTTGCTGACCTGGCGGACCACATCCGCGCTTGGGCGGCTGATCGCCGCGTGTTCATCGTGGTTGGAGGCGGCCAGGCTGCCAGGCGTTACATCCGCGCCGCGCGTGCCTTGGGCGTCGCCGAGAGTGAACTGGACCGCATCGGCATCATGGCCACCCGCCTCAATGCGCAATTGATCGAGAGCCTCGTCAACCCCAGCACCGGGGGTGCCGCGCCGGCGATCCCCGCGACCACCCAAGAGGCCGCTTCCCGCAACGAATCGGGCGTCGTGGTGATGGGCGGCACCGACCCTGGCCACAGCACGGACTACGTCGCCGCCGAGCTGGCCATCCGCGTGGGCGCGTCTCGGCTCGTGATTGCTACCAACGTGGACGGCGTCTACACCGCCGACCCGCGCCAGGACCCAACCGCAGAGCGCCGCCCCGAATTGTCCTTTGGCGAGTTGCTGCACATCATCCGCGAGGACAAGTGGACGCAGGCGGGCGCGCCCGGCGTCATCGACGCCCCCGCCTCACGGCTGATCGCTTCAAACGGCCTGACCACACACGTCGTGGACGGCCGCGACCTGGAAAACGTGGACAAGGCGGTGCGCGGTGAAGCTTTCAAGGGCACCCTTGTCAGCGGCCCCAAGGTGAAGGTATGAGTCAGGTCGTCCAACACGCGCACTGCGAGATGTGCGGACGCGTTGTGAGCGTCGGGGACCGCGTCTGCGGTTCCGAATGCCAGAAGAAGCTGGACGAGGCGGTGGCGTACAAGAAGCGTCAGGCCATCAAGTTCATCGTGGTCATCGTGGCACTGCTGATCCTGTTCCAGTTGATCCGGATGGGGCTCATCTAGTCTCCACTGCCCCCGGCCCCGGCGCGCTTTTGTGGATTGCCTTGCTCGCGGCGCCGTCCATGGTGAACTTGTCCGTCGCCGAGAAGCGCCTTCTGGCCGCCCTGCCAGCCGATGGCTCCCCCGCCACGGTAGAAGAGTTGGTCGAGGCTGCCAGTTTCAGCCAGGCCGTCGAGGCGCTGCGGGCTGCCAGCGGCCCAGAGCGGCATGGCCTGGTTCAAATCACGGAGCAAACAGAGGAATTGTTCGCCCTCAGTGACGAAGGGTTGGGCTACCAGCAAGCGGGCCTGCCAGAACGGCGGGCACTGGCGGCCATCCGGTCCAGCGGCGGCCGATTGCCTATGGGTCAACTGGCCAGCGCCGCCGGGCTCGACAAGCCGGAAGTGCCGGTGGCCATTGGTTGGCTCAAGCGCAAAGGCTGGGCGTCCATGCAAAAAGGCGACGCGGGCACCGAGCTGGTGCTGGCCAATGGCGCATCAGGAGCCGAACCTGAGAAGGGCGAGGACGAAGTGGTACTCCACTCCCTCAGCGATGTGCCTGCCCCCTGCACCGACGAAGCCGGCATCAAGCTGCTGGCCGAACGCAAGGGACTTTTGGTTCGCCGAGAGGACACCCAGCGCTTCATCCAGTTGACCCCTGCCGGACAAGAGGTGGCGGCGACGCTGGGCAGCCAAGATTTGGCCGGCGCTGAAGAAGTCAACCAGGTGACGCCGGAATTTGTTGCCCGTTGGGCGGAGATGAGTGACGATGAGAAGGCCCGCGTGGAGCTGCGCGCATTCGATTTCGATGTGCCAGTTGCCGCCCGCCACCCGGCCAAGGCGCATCCGCTGACCCAGATGATGAGCTCCATTCGCGACATCTTCTGGGGCATGGGCTTCGCCGAGATTGCAGGTGACTACGTGGAGTCGGCGTTCTGGAACATGGATGCCCTGTTCATTCCCCAGGATCACCCCGCCCGGGACATGCAGGACACGTTCTACCTGGATCACCCGGCGCACCTGGACGTTGCCGATGAGGACTTGGCCCGTGGCAAGGCGGTGCACACGGACGGCGGTGGGACGGGCAGCAAGGGCTGGGGTGGCAAGTTCGACGAGGAGGTTAGCCGCCGGGCCCTCCTGCGCACGCACACCACCAATACCACGATCCGTTACCTCGCTGAGCACTTCCAGGGCAAGGCCAGCCAGGAGGCCCACAAGGTCTTCGGGCTCGGGAAGGTGTTTCGAAAGGAAACCATGGACGCCACGCACCTGCCCGAGTTCTACCAGATCGAGGGCATCGTCACGGAGCCCGGGGCCAACTTCAACATGCTCGTGGGCCTGTGCAAGGAGTTCTTCACGCGCATGGGCTTCCCCGAGGTCCGATTCCGCCCTGCATACTTCCCGTACACCGAGCCCAGCATGGAGATCGATGTCATGTACAATGGCAAGTGGATGGAATTGGGGGGCTGTGGCATCTTCCGCCCGGAAGTTACGGAACCGCTGGATGTGCCCCATCCGGTGCTGGCGTGGGGCTTCGGCCTCGAACGCCTCGCCATGATGCGCCTCGGCCTCAAGGACATCCGGCAACTCTACGTCAGCGACATCCAGTGGCTCAAGGAGACGCCGCTGCAACCCTGACCCGGCGGAAGCGACGGTTGTATCCGCGCCTGTGGGCGGCTGCCGAGGCGACATGCTGTATCGAACCAGGTCGGGTGTGCCCGACGCTTTACCTGATGTGATCTGGCTCGATGGGGTTTCGGTCGTGGAAGGGGCCCCGTCTGCCTGTGGCCGTCACGGCCGAGGTTGTTCAAGAGGCGTGAGCGGCCCGAAGGCAGGGGGGCGGCGACAACGCTTTTCCCTTGCCCTTGGGCGTCGCTTTCCATGAAGCAGTTCCCCGGCGGCCTCGTTGCCATCTGCATGTCCAGCCTTGCACTGGCTGGTTGCCTCAGCTCAGGCACCGACGAAGCATCCCCCGCCGAAGTGGCCCTTGGCTTACCCGCGGGCCATGTGGCCGTCGATCCGCTCTTGGAAAAGACGTTGACGGACGGAGTTGCCATGGTGTTCAACAAGAGCGTCGTCGACGCCGCCGTGAGCCTCACGAACGACTTGTACGAACCGACCATGGAGGTTTCCGCCGACGGGGCGCTCTTCATCACGGGCCACACCGCTGTGGTGGACAGCACCGGCGCGCCAGTGTACGGCTCCTGGGACGACGGCAAGACCTGGAGCCAATTGCCCTTCACGCACACGCTCACCATGCCAGGGGACCTGCCCGGCGCCACGCCGCCCGTGACCGATGAGATCTTCCTCGTTGCGGGCGACAACGGTTGGCTCTACGGCGTGGACATCACGCTGGCCACGTTCCCGGTCAACGGCTGGGCCGACGACGGAGGGCGCCATGCGTACTACAACCCTAACGCCTACGACGAACACCAAGCCGTCCTCCAGGCAGACGAATGCACGGCTGCGCCCCTGAAGGATCGCCCGTGGGCGGCCTACGCCAACGGCGCCCTTTTGATGGTCAGCAATCCCGCCTCTGGCCCCGCCCAGATCGGCGTCCTGCCCCTGCCCGGCAACTCCCTCGGCTTCGAGGCCCCATACGGCGTCGGCGCCACCACCGGTTTTGGCCGCTGGAACGTGTGCGCCGGCGTGGGTGTTGCGCCCGCCACGAGCGCCATCCCGGGCATTCCTGACATGCGCGACGACGGCCTGTTCGTCGTGCCCCAGCGGGCCATGCTCGCTGCCGAGATTGAACCCGACACGCAGGACTACCTGTACCTCACCGTCGGCAACCGCGAGAACCTGTTCAACCTCCAGACGAAGGCGCTTTTCCCGTACACAACGGGCGGCGAGATCACATCCGTGTACGGACACGCCGCCTTCGACGGGGACGGCGCCCTGTTCGTTGCCATCACCAACAACACGAGCGAAGCAGAACCCAATGGCGACCGGACGGGCCAGATTCGCGTCGCACTGAGCACCGACGGCGCCCAGAATTTCATCGACCGAACCTTCGTCACGGGCGAGCACGGCCAAGGCGTGCGCCACATGTACATGGACGGCAACCGGTTCGGCAGTGGGGCCCTGCTGGTCTGGGCCATCGACGGCGACGACACAGACGCCGAAGGCAACGCCGTCACTTTTGACTGGTACACGGGCCACCTACAAGTCGGCGCAGGCGGCGAGCCCGTGCTGGAGAACGTCTCCCTGGCCATCGATGAAGGCCCCCGGCCTTCGGCGCACGTTACCGGGGCTGCTGCTGGACCCGACGGCCGCGCGTATCTGGCCATGTACGAGCCGACGCCTCCGCGCGGCACACCCCTAAGCGTTTTCGTGCAACAGGAAGGCGCCCGACTGCCGGCCACCACCCAAGGCTGAGGGTATCGGGGCCCTGCCGCAGCCACGGCGCGCGGCTACAGTCGGCTAGCGCTCGTAGTCGTCCTGTAGCCGCTCAATGTCCTCTTCGTCACAGGATCCGAGTTGCATCTCCACGATGACGAGGGGCTGTTCACCCGTGTTGGCGATGCGGTGGGTGGCGCCGCGGGCAACACGGTGGGTCTTGCCAGGCACCAGCGCCGATGGCGGGTCGGTGCCCTGATCCTCCCCCTCGCCGCTGATGACTCGCCAGATTTCCTCGCGGTGAGCGTGCCGCTGCAGGCTCATGCGGTGTCCCGGCCGTACGACCATGCACTTCAGGGTGGCCGTCGGGTGCCGGTACCAGTCAACCCACAAGCCCCAGGGGCGTTCTTCGACCACGTCGGAGTCAAACAAGCCGAGGGCGGTCAACGCTTCGCGGAGTGCCTCCACACGCGCTGGAGTGCCAACGACCCCTAAAGCGTGCCGTGATGGGCATTGCCTACAAGTCGAACTGGGCACCGAAGCCCTTGGGGATAACGGTCCGGTCTGATCCCGTGCCGCCGTCCCGGTCATCGTAGGCGTCTTGCCCGGCTCCATCGATGAGCAGTCCCGGGCTGAACCGGCTGCCTGCGCCGTTGGCGCCGAAGAACCGGGCCGTGTAGGAGTCGTCGCCCTCGGCATCGTAGAGTGTGCCGCTACCTGGAAGGATATCCTCACGGGGCGCTCCCGCGATGGCCAGCGTCGGGCCAAGAGCCGCGTTGCCGCCGCCGTTGGTGCCGCTGTGGGTTGCGTCGTAGACATCATTGCCCGCCAGATCGATCAGCATCCCCCGGCCGCCGTCGCCGCCACCATTGGTGCCGGCCGAAGTCGCCTGGTAAATGTCGTTACCCGACAGATCGACCAGCAGGCCGGAGGCCAAAACGTGGGCGCCGCCGTTGGTGCCGGACGACCAAGCCGTGTAGGCATCGTTGCCGCCCAAGTCGAACAGGAATCCCATGCCGCCAACGTAGCCACCGCCGTTCACGCCGATGGCGCCGCCTTCGTAGCGGTCGTTTCCGTCGCCGTCCAACAGGAAGCCGATGCCCCGGTAGCCGCCGCCGTTGGCGCCGCATGAACCCCTGCCAAGGCCAAGGTTGTAGAACTGGCAGAACGGCTCATTGGGGACAACGTACGTGTCGTTGCCGGCTGCATCCAGTAGGAACCCAGCGCCGGTGTTGCCGCCCCCGGCGACGCCGCAGCCATGCTGGGGCGCGTAGGTATCGTCGCCGTCAAGGTCGATGAGGGCACCTGCTGCGTGAACGCCGATGGTCTGCTGCACGGGCTCCACCCAGCGGCATGCCAGGGGCGTCAGCGGCAGGCTCGCCGACGGCAGGAGTCGGCTGCCTCCGGCATTGTTGAGGTATGTGTCGTTGCCGCCGAAGTCGATGATCAGGGCCACATCGTCATGGTAGGTGTCATCTGTTCCGGCGAAGTCGATGGCCAAGGCGGGCAGGATCGTGATGGCTTGCGGACCCGGCCCTCCCCGCGGGACGGTGGCCAGGCCAGTGATCGAGTCCAGCAGGGCATTGCGTGCTGAGAGGACGCCCAGTTGTGCCGGGCTCGGCGCCGCCTGTAGGGAGTCAGTCGCCAGCAGTCGGGCTGCGTGGTGGTACACGACGAAAGCATTGACCACCGACGCCAGGGCGTCCTGTGTCGCCCGGGGCAATTGGTTGACGGCCGCCAGCTGTTCGGGCGATACGGTTGCCCCAGTGGCCAGTGCCAGCCGCAGGATTGCCACGTCGATGGGCAGCTCCGGCACGCGGACGTCGGGTAGCACATCGCCCGTCAAGGCGGCCCAGGCCGTCGTTCCGCCAACGCCGAGCTTCGTGGCACGCTCCAAGGCGTCATCGCCAGCTGCGAGGGCAGACAAGGCGTCCCCAAACGAAACAATCTGCTGGCTTCTCTCGACGGCGGTCAGGCCGGGAGGCGAATCGGCAAGCGTTGACGCGGGCACCAACAGCAAGGAGACGACCGCGACCACCACTAGGCGCATGATGGACTAGGAGCACCAGGCCCCTTATGAAGCCAATGGCACACGCTTTGTGGTCGCGAGTTGGGTGCGGCGGCCCGGGTTGGGCTCAGATCACCGGCAGCTGGTGGGATTCCCGATCCAGCTGTGCGCCCGTTCCCTTTGGCACAAGGGTGGTGTCGATGCCGGCGCCGCCTTCGTAGTCGAAGTAGGTGTCGCGGCCGTTCTCGTCGAGCAGAAGCCCAAGGCCCCCCAATCGGACATCGCCGCCACCATTGACGCCGCTGCGCTCCGCCTGATAGATGTCATGGCCGTACACGTCGTACAGCAACCCGCGCCCAGGCAGGAAGTCGGCGTTGCGGAAGCCGAGGGGCCGGAACACGGTTGCAAAGGCCGCCTTGGCGCCGCCATTGACGCCTTGGTGCGTGCCAATGTAGACGTCTTGGCCCCAGAGGTCGATGAGGTTGCCGATGCCGCCGTCTCCTCCACCGTTAACGCCTGCGAAGGTGCCTTCGTAATAGTCGCTGCCGGATGCTTCAAAGAGGAAGCCGAAACCGCCGGCGTGGCCGCCGCCGTTGACGCCGGCGCTGGTGGCCCAGTACTTGTCGTGGCCGCCCATGTCGAAGAGGAAGCCCATGCCGCCAACGTAGCCACCGCCGTTGACGCCGCCGTTGGTGCCCTCGTAGATCTCCCAGTCGGAGCCGTAATCCATGAGGAAGCCGATGCCACCGCGGTAGCCGCCGCCGTTGACGCCGCAGCTACCATATTGGCTGCCGCTCAAGTGGAACATCTGGCAGTGGTTGGATTCGCCCACCCGGTACCGGTCGCGGCCGGCTTGGTCGAACAGGAAGCCAGCTCCCGCGTTGCCGCCGCCGTTGACGCCGCAGGCGCGGTACATGCCGTAGCGGTCGTCGCCGCCGAGGTCGATGAGTGCTGCGGCCCCTTCGAACCCGATCCGGTTTTTCATCGGCTCGCCGATGACGCAGGGGTCAATGTTCCAGTAGACGTTGTCCACGGGTCGCATGCCGCTGCCGCCTGCGTTGTTGAAGTACAGGTCGTTGCCGCCCACGTCGATGATCAACAGGTAGTCGTCGTAGTACCGGCTGTCTTCGCCGATTGGGTCGTACGCGAAGACGGGCGGCATGAGGATGGGTGCGTTGAGGCCCAGTTCCTCTTCGAGGCCTTGCTGGGTTTCGGCAAACGTGACGACGGCCTCAAGCAGCGTGTTGCGGGCTGCCAGCACTTGGAGACTGATGGGGTCCCACAACTCGCCGCGCCGTTCGGCGGCGGGTAGGCCGCGGGCTGCCTCATCGAAGGCGATGTAGGCATTGAAGATGTCCAGGATTGCGAGTTGCAGCAGTTCCGGCAGGGCGTCCAGTTGATCCAGCAGGTGCGGGTCGGCGCCGCCTGGGTTGCCCACGCGATCGTAGAGGTAGGCGATGGCTGAACTCGGGGTTCCGTGCCCGGGGTCGTCGGCTGCGGTGAGAACAAGGTCGCGCACGCCGGCCAGGGTTTCGGTGACAGAGCGCACGAAGCGGCTGGCGTCGCGAATGCTTTTGTCTGCGTCTTCTGCCAGCGCTGCCAACGTGTGCGCCAGCTCGACTCCGGCAGGCTTGGGCACGGTAGGCAGCGTCGGTCCTTCGCTGCCTTGGCTGGCCACGGGGGTGCCGGCGACCAGCAACGCGATGGGAATCAACCAGGCCAGTGCAACGTAGGGTTTGGGGACGTCCATGCTTGATCGAGGCACCTACGCAGTGGCAGAGGGATAAGTGTTCCCTGACGGCACTTGGGCTGGCGCAGCGGCCGTCCTGTTGTAGGCAGGTGTGTGGCTGCGCGTTGTGTGGCCTCGGCCTAGTAGACGGTGACGGCCTTGACGCCGGGCACGCGCTGCATGGCGGGGATGAGCTCGCCGGGAATGCGGCTTTCGGTGACGACGAACAGTTTGGGCTCTTCGGTGAATTCCGGGTCGTCGACGATGGCTTGCCGGATGCTGATGTGGTGCTCGGAGATGAGGCGGCTCACACCGGCCAGGATGCCCGTGGAGTGGGCGTTGGTGGGGACGATCTCGATGACGCCGCAGCCCAGCATGGTGGCGACGTCCTTGAGGTGGAGTGTGGGGTGGAAGCGCGTGAAGACCTCCCGGAGCTGGTCGTCGGCCAGGATGGTCTTGACGGTGGCTTGCACGATGCGGCGGTCGACGTTGGCGGCGCGGCCAATGGCGGTGTCGGCGATCTCTGCGCCGCCGGCGTAGATCTTTCCGTCGTGGATGTGCAGACCCAGGTGGATCATGAGTTTGACAACTCGTTCCTGTGCGGGGTAGCGGCGGAAATGATCGATCAGGACATGCCACATTTGTACCTTGGAGTGGGGGTCGGCTACTTATGGCTTGTCAGAAGCGGTTCTTGTTGCACAGGATTGGCTAGTGGGGGGCCGATATGTGGCTTCTTGCCGGGGCCTGGCTCGCGGGGGCGGCGGGAGTCGCACGCCCACTTTGGCTTTGGGCAACCCAAGACACTGAACGCCAAATCCGGCTAACAAAGCATAAATTCGCACTACCGGTGAATTGCTTCGATGGCCTCCAACCCCATCCGCCTGCGCCGCCTCATGAACGGCGAAGGCACGATCCTCATGGTACCGCTCGACCACGGCATCAGCATGGGTCCGCTCCCGGGGCTGGAAAGGCCGCGCGACGTACTCGCCGCAGTGGCCACACACGGCACCTGCACCACAGTCCACAAGGGCCTGGTCCGCTTCGCCGCAGAGCAGGCCGGGCACCTGGGTGTCCTCATGCACCTGTCCGCCAGCACCGACCGCAACCCCGATCCCAACGACAAGCGGCTGGTCGCAACCGTCGACGAGGCAGTGCGCCAGGGCTGCGATGGCGTCAGCATCCATGTGAACGTCGGCGCCACCACGGAGAGTCGCATGGTCGAGGATGCCGGGCGCATCTCCACCGCTTGCAACCAATGGGGCATGCCCCTGATCGCCATGGTTTACCCGCGAGGCCCAGGCGTCGACGACCCTTTTGATCCCGGCCGCATCGCCCATGCCGCGCGTCTGGGCGCGGAGCTTGGCGCAGACATCGTCAAGGTGCCCTACACTGGCTCCCCTGACACCTTCGCGCCCGTGGTCGACGGATGCCCCGTGCCAGTTGTGATCAGTGGTGGCCCGAAGCAGCCCGATTTCGCCGGTTTTGTCGACCAGATCCGTGGCGCCGCCAAGGCCGGGGCACGGGGCGTCTCCATCGGACGGAACGTGTTTCAACATCCGAAGCCTGATGAGGCCATGGCCGCCATCGCTGCCTTGTTCCCATGAGCACCCAGGAGACGGAAGCACCCGTCGAGTACGGCTCCCCCGACCATCGCATCCCCTTATGGCTCGACCTGCGGGACGTGCCAGTCAACAAGCGCCTGCCGATGCTGAAGGCTGCCAAGGAGTGCGGCGTCGAACGCGTCGTGCTGGGCAAGGACGACCCCCACCTGGACCGGGAGGACCTCCACCCGGTATGGATCGACGGTCGAAACGCCATCAAGCAGGGCACGACCCCTTTGGGTCGGTTTGTGAAGCTGCGCAGCGGCCGCGACCAAGACCGCGCCGCCGCCGTCGAGGGCGTCGTGATCGTCGACAGTGAAAACTGGACCATCATCCCACTGGAGAACCTCATCGCAGCCCGCCGCGACCAGCCGGACACCCTCTTTGCTCTGGCCCGCACGCCCGCCCAGGCCCGCCTCTTTCGGGACACCTTGGAAATCGGCGTACACGGCATCGCCCTGGCAGCCGAAACGCCTGCGGACGTACGGGAAACAGACAGCCTGCTGCGCGCCCGCGGACCCCGCAAGGACGATCGCCTGAACAGCACGCTGGTGGCACTGGTGACCGGTGCACGGGAAGCAACCAAGCCACGGCGCCAGACGCGGCGGAAGTCCACGACCAAAAAGGAGTCCGGGCAAGACGGCAAATCGGACGCCGAGGCCCAGGACAAAGCCGATGACTCGTCCGACGCCAAGGCCGACCCGGCAGCCGCTGCGGACGGCGCAAAATCCCAGCCTGCCACCAAAAAGGCGAGCCGCAAGGCCAGCAAGGGCAAGACTGCCGCCAAGAAAGAGGAGACAGACGACTCCGGCGACGGCGATGAAGGCGCCGAATTCCTCCAATCAGCAACCGTCACCGCCATCGAAGACGCAGGCCCAGGCGATCGGGTCTGCATCGACACAACCAGCCTGTTTCGGCCCGGCGAGGGCTTGCTCATCGGCTCCACCGCGCGCGGCTTCTGCCTCGTCCACGCCGAAACCATCGAATCCGAGTATGTGTGCGCCCGCCCGTTCCGCGTCAACGCTGGCGCCGTCCACTCCTACCTGTTCGCCCCGGGGGGCAAGACCCGCTACCTCAGCGAATTGTCCGCCGGCTCGCAGGTCTTGGCGGTTCACCCCGACGGCGTTCACCGTGTCTTCACCGTGGGCCGCGCCAAGATCGAGCGCCGACCCCACACGTTGGTGAGCTGGCAGACCACCGACGGCCAGGAAGGCAA
>JBFJVP010000008.1:0-19977 GCA_041624075.1 Thermoplasmatota archaeon
ATCCACCTTGAGCCGGGAGTAGTTGCGCAGCCTCCTGATCGTGGGCGCGATCTTCTCCAGGAAATCCGGGTCCACGTGGTCCCCCGCGAGTTCGGCAGGGACCGGCGCCTTGTCAGCAGCCACGCGCTTTCATCGCGGCCCGGCTCTTGGGGTTGTCGGACCACGGCGCACAAGCCGGGCCGCACGGCAGCGGCCGCAGCCAGCCCCGTCCCCTTGGCGTCGTGGGGCGGCGGAAAAGTGGTCCGGGGCGCCGTGGCCGCTGGGAAACCAGGTCACTCTCCGATGCCCCTAAGCCCAGGTTCCAGGTGCCCCAGCCAGGAGCCCATCGTCATGCAGGTTACGGAGGCAACGGAGAGCCTGTTCGCCCGCCACCCCGATTACGCCGAGAACCCGGAGTCCCAGGACCGTTTGTGGCGTGAGTTGACGGCGGGTCCCTTGTCGGATCTGTCGGTGCCGTTTGAGGAGCATTGGCGGCTGTACCAGCAAGTGTTTGGGGGTCGCCAATTGGAGCGGGATGGTCCGCCGCGGGCGTGGGTGCCGGATGAGGCGACGGTTGCGGCGAGCAACTTGGGCATGTTGATGTCGCAGCGTGGCACGACGGAGTACGGGGATGTTCACCAGTGGAGCGCCAGGCACCGGGCTGAGTTTTGGGGCGATGCCATCAACCGGTTGCGCATCCCGTTTGCCCAGGAGCCGGAGTCGATCCTGGAGTTGGATGCGGGTGTCACGGATCCCCGTTGGCTGCCGGGCGCCAGGATGAACATCGTGGATGCGTGCTTCACGGCGCCCGCGGACCGGGTGGCCATCGTTGAGGGCCGCGAGGAGGGCGCTCTGCGCCGGGTGACGTACGGGGAGTTGGAGGCGATGGTGAACGCCGTGGCCAGTGGCTTGATGGCCCATGGCTACGCGGCGGGGGACACGGTGGCGTTGTACATGCCGATGAACGTGGCGTGCGTTGCCGCGTACCTGGGCATCGTTCGCGCCGGCTGCGCTGTGGTGAGCATTGCGGACAGTTTTGCTCCCAAGGAGGTGGCGTCCCGGCTACGCCTGGGCAAGGCCAGGGGCATCATCACGGTGGATGCGTTTGTGCGCGGCTCCAAGCGCGTGGGCCTGTACGATAAGGTTCGGGAGGCGGATGCGCCCCAGGCCGTCGTGATTCCATTGGACCCGCAGCGGCCGCCGGAGTTGCGGGCGGGGGACTTGTTGTGGGGCCAGTTCCTGGGACCGGAGCAAGCCGCCGAGAACGGTGTGGGTGACCCGTACCGGGTGACCAATGTTCTCTTCAGCAGCGGCACCACGGGTGACCCCAAGGCGATCCCGTGGACCCACCTGACGCCCCTCAAGTGCGCCGTGGACGGGTACTATCATCAGGATATCCATTCTGATGATGTGGTGGCTTGGCCCACCAACATTGGCTGGATGATGGGGCCGTGGCTGATCTATGCCAGCCTCATCAACCGGGCCACGATGGCGTTGTTCGAGGGGGTTCCCACCAGTCCCGCTTTCCTGCACTTCGTCAAGGAGGCTGGCATCACGGTCCTGGGCTTGGTGCCGGCCATCGTGCGGGCGTGGCGGGAGTCCGGCGCCGTGGCAGGCGACGAGTTGGCTGGCGTGCGCGTGTTCAGCAGCACTGGGGAAGCCAGCAACCCGTACGATTACCTGTGGTTGATGAGCCGCACCCGCTACCGGGCACCGGTCATCGAGTACTGTGGCGGAACGGAGATCGGGGGCGGCCACCTGACGGGCACCGTGGTCCAGCCCGCGAGCCCAGCCACCTTCACCACGGCGGCACTTGGATCGGATTTCGTCATCCTAGACGAGAACGACCACCCCGTGGTGGAGGGTGAAATGGGCGAGATCTTCCTGGTGCCCCCCTCCATCGGATTGAGCCAGTGGCTCCTCAACCGGGACCATGACGAGGAGTACTACGACGGCTGCCCCCGCGGGCCGGGCGGTGAAGTCCTGCGGCGCCACGGCGATGAGGTGAGCCTCCTGCCGGGCGGCTTCTACCAGGCCCACGGCCGCGCCGACGACACGATGAACCTGGGCGGCATCAAGGTCAGCAGCATCGAACTGGAGCGAGTGATGAACGGCCACGACGCCGTTTCCGAGACGGCCGCCATCGCGGTTCCCCCCGAGGGCGGCGGCGCGGACCAATTGGTGGTGTACGTGGTGCCCCGGGACCCGGGCGTGGCGGCCCCAGAATTGGACCTGGACGCGTTGCGCAAAGAGTTGCAGGCCCGCATCAAGGAGCACCTGAACCCGCTGTACCGCATCCAGGATGTGGTTGCCATCGATGCGCTGCCGCGCACCGCCAGCAACAAGGTGATGCGGCGGCAGTTGCGCGCGCAGTACCGTGCATGACGGCCGAGCCGGCGACGATCCGGCCGGCGACGCTGGCTGACGCGGTTGGCCTCAACCGGGCTATCAACGCCGTCAGTGGGGAAGGCACGTTTCTTGCCACGCGCCGAGGCTTCCGCTTGCAGGAGACCCAGGATTTCATGGCTGCTTGCCAGCGCCGCGGCGTCCAGGTCGTGCTGGAGGCAGCCGGCGAGGTTGTGGGTTGGTGCGACATCTTGGGCGACGCGCGAGAGGAGTTTGCCCACGGCGGCACGCTGGGCATGGGCCTGCTGCCTGACTGGCGGGGACGCGGCTGGGGTCGCCGCTTGGCGGAGGCCGCATTGGAGGCAGCCCACGCGGCTGGTCTGGAGCGCGTTGAGTTGCAGGTGTACAGCGACAACGACGCCGGGCGAGCCCTATACGAGTCCTTGGGCTTCGAAGTGGAGGGCATCCGGCGCGGCGCGCGGCGTGTGGACGGCCATGCGCAGCACGCCCTGATGATGGCCAAGTGGCTGGTACCGCCGAGTCCGCGTGGCTAGAGTTCGTAGACCAGGCCCAGGGATTCGGCTGCCCGGCTGGTGCTCAAGCCCGGCTCGGGGCCCCCAAGCACGGCGTAGAAGCGGTCGCCTGCCGCGGCGGTTACCAAACCGTGGCGCGGCGTGGGTAAGTCTGGCAGGCTCGTCCAGGCGCGGGTGGCCGGGTCGTAGGCTTCCACTTCGGCGAACGTGCCACCGGCGGATTCGCCGCCGGCCACCACGAGGGATCCCTGCCATGCAGCAACACCCAGGCCGCCGCGGGGTGTCGGCATGGGCTTGAGGCTTGTCCACTGGTTGCGGCCAGGATCATACACCTCCAATGCGCCCGTGTTGGTGTCCAGCGATTGGCTGCGACCTCCCACGGCGTACACCTTGCCCGCGATTCCGGCTGCGGCCAGGTGGTCTCGGGGCGTGGGCAGTGCCGCCACGGTGGTCCACGCCATGGTCTCCAGGTGGAGCACGTGGACCTCGTCCAGTAATTCGCCGGCCGCGTTGGTTCCACCGACCAGGTAGATGCTGCCGTCCACGATGGCCGCCGCATGGGCGCCGCGAGCCATCGGCAAGCGGGGCAGCAGGCTCCACAGGCCCGAACCGGGGTCGTACTGGAACGCGAGATCGGTGGGGACGAAGGCGGGCGTCGTGTAACCGCCCAGGACATAGAGGACTCCGCCGTGGCTGACGGCGGCGGTGTGGTGAACGGGAATCGGGTACGGGGTGGCTGTGGACCACATCTCTTCGGCCGCGTGAAAGACGGCGACGAGACTCGTGGGTTGGGCGCCCTGGCCAAAGCCGCCGACCGTGAAGATGAGAGGACCAATGGAGGCGCCGGCCACCTCCGTGCGAGCCATAGGAGCCCCGGGGTGCTCCATCCACTGGGCACTGAGCACCGGGTGGGGCGTAGGGCTTGGAGGCGAGCTGCATCCGGCAAGCAGCAGCAGGGCCACGACAGCCACGTGCGGGCACGGCGGCCAAGCCAGGGGTCGCTGCCTCCGCGCCTGCAGCGCGCGCCGGGTGCGCACAACGGGCTCGCCCTGCGGCACATGGCAAGGGGGCTCGGGGGGTCCTGCCCCTGCTTGACCCCTGGCGCCCATGCTGCGGCCAGGGAGGCGGGCCGGATTAAAGCGTGGCGGCGCAAAGGCACCAACACCAGGGGCACGGGGCGCGCGGGCCAGCGACGAACCACGGGGTTTAGGAGGCATGGCAGGGCTGGCATGCCATGGCTGGAATGCGCACGGTTGCGGCTTGTGTTGCCGCCGCCTTGCTGGCAGTGGTCCTGGCAGGCTGCCTGACCCAGAATGAGGTGCTGGCGGGTTCGTGGCGCCTGGATTGCTCATGGGATCAGGGGGATTCCTGGGACCAGGATTGCTTGGTGCGTGCCAGCCACACCGTGGGCGGCAAGCAGGAGATCTGGCTGGCCATCAACCCGACCAATCCCGACAACATCGTGCTGGGAGCCAAGGACAACAACCCGGAATCGTCGGCCAATTGCGTGTGGAACGGCGTCTTTGTCACCTTGGACGGGGGCCGTACCTGGACCGATGTGGTCATCGGCGGCCGCTACCACGACCGCACGCCCGACAGCCCCTACTGGGGTTATGCGTGCAATACGGACCCGATGTTTGCCTTCGCGCCGGACGGCAAGCTCCACTACAACGTCGAATTGTACAACTTGCTGGGCCGTGACGGCTACGGACCCCTCGGCCCGGGCCCCGAATCCGAGCGGGGCGTCCTGCTGCCGGGCTGGAAGTCGGTACTGGCAACCAGCCACGACGGGGGCCTCACGTGGCCAGATGCCGTGACGTGGATCGTGGGCGATGGTGGCCTGTCCATTCCGGACTACAGCCGCATGACCGTCATGCCCGATGGCGCCGTTGTACTGATGATCAACAGCTTCGACAACAGCGGCTTCGGCCTTGGCGCCGTCGGCCTGGCGGACGAGGTGTACGGGGCCGGCTATGACGACATCAACTACTGCTACATCCTGCGCAGCCTGGATGGCGGCCGGACGGCGGAGGCGCCGGTGGCCGTCAGCTCCAGCCAGGAGCCGTTCCAGCCCTACTGTTGGACCATCGAGGCCAGCAGCAGCGGCGCCTTGGCGCTGGGCTGGGGAGGCAGCTTCGGATCCACTGGAGAAGTCCTGACTCACTGGAGCACCAGCTACGACGCGGGCGCCTCGTGGAGCAGCCTTCGGCCCGGGTATGCCTACCAGCCGGTCCCGCCTTTCTTCGAGGAGTCCCGCTTTCGCACCGGCACCAATTACGAGGCGGCCTTCGCGCAGCAGGGCCCGTGGGATGGTCGCTTGTACGCGGTGCACGCCCACCAGGAAGGCGAAGACGCGGATGTCTTCGTGCGCTGGAGTGACGACGAGGGCGTCACCTGGTCGGAGCCAGTCCAGGTGGACGGCGCCCAGCGGGGCGACCAGTGGCTTCCCAACGTGGCGGTCGCCGGTGATGGCAGCGTCCACGTTGCCTTCCTGGACAAGTCCCGGGACCCTGAGAATCGCCTCATCGACGTGGTGCACGCCATCAGCCTCGACGGTGGCGAGTCATGGAACCGGCAGCGCGTGACAACCGTCGCCTGGGACGGCGATCTGGGCGTGCACCAGGAGGGCTTTCCATTTCTGGGCGACTACATCGGATTGGACGCGGTTGGATCCGACGTCTGGGGCGGCGTGACCGACGGCGCCAATGGCGCGGCGCTAGTGGCGGCTGCGTACCGTGTCAGCGCCGGTTAGGCGACTTACGGGCCATACAGACTGCCGAGGGTTTGCACCGCGATCTTGTTGAGGCGTCCGCCAGTGGAGGCATCCGTCCATGCGGCTACCACGCGGCCGTCGCCCAGCAAGGCGATCTCAAAGAAATCGCCCGCCTTGCGGATCTTGCTGGAGCACGCGGCGCCCGTGGTGCACAGTTTCCCCAGCTTGGCCGGGTCGTCGGCAATGTAGGCGTGCTCGAAGCTGGGCTCATCGGTGTGGGCATGGGACCCAATGGAGATGGCGGGGAACCACTCGGCGTGGGCTGGAGCCTGTTCGCCGGTGAAGACGCCCTCGGCGCGGAAGTACGAGATGGCGATTCGCCCGGGGTCGCCCACCACGATCCATGGGAACACGGCAGTGACGCCTTCGGGTGTCACCCGGATGGGATCACTCCATGTGCGGGCGCCGTCCTTTGAGTAAGCGTAAACCACGTGGATTCCGCCGTCCTGCCGAACGCTCCAGGTGAGGTAGACGGTTCCCTCTCGATCGACGGCGACCGCGCTGAACGCCGCACCGTAGAGCACCCCGTCGGAAGGTGTGGCCACCACCGACTCCTCGAACGTGAGCCCCTGGTCGCGCGACACGTAAACGCTCTGGAAATCGCCGCCACCGGAACCGGGCCCATAGGGAATGTACAGGTTTCCTTCGGGGCCGACAACCGGGTCGCCGGGCAATCCACGACTGCCCACGCCCACGGGCCAATAGGTTCCGGCGATGGCGCCGTGGCTGCCGGCAACGGCCACCGGCGGTGTCCATGTCAGGCCGTCGTCAATGGAACGGGTGTACATGAGTCCCGCGACCCCGATGTAGAACAGAAGGGCCGTGTCGTCCCCTGTGGTCACCAGCCATTGCCGATCGGTGACGACCACCATGGAAGCCAGGGGCGCCAGTGTCCACGTTTCGCCCCCGTCGTTGCTGGCGGCAACCGACATGCCACCGGTGGTCGAGGTCGGAAGGGAAGAGGAACGCCAGAGTCCCGTGACGTAAATGGTGCCATCGCCGTCTTCGTCCACGTCTGCGTCGCCGCCTCCATACGGGTAGTCGGGCATTCCCAGGTACTCCCAGGTGACGCCGGTGTCGGTACTTTTCCACAGACCGTCGCCCCGGCGGGTGGTTGTTCCCAGGATGCTGGTCATGTAGATGGAGCCGTCCGATGCCACCAGCAGGCTGGGTTCACCGCCAAATCCGTCAGGTCGGTCTGCCGGCACGACGGGCACGGAGAACTTGATTTCAGTGGAGAGTTGGTCTGCGTGCTTGGACGGATCCGATTCGAGGCAACCGGCCAGGGCCACCAGGCACAGGGTTGCCACGAGTGTGTAGGGGCGATGCATCGGTCCATGATCTCAGGGGCAACCATAAGCACTGGTAAGCCGGCGGCACGTTGACGAAATCACGCCGGGGTGGGCGCGGCGGCGCCGGGTCGTCATGGATGCCATGAAGGTGGCGTTGTGCGCTGCCCCGGACAAGGCCCTTGTGTGGTGCGTGCTCAGGCAACGGCGCCGATGTAGCCGTCCAGGGTGACTTGTGGCGCAGCAAGATTGGTGGCGTGTGACGCAGGGTGGCGGGCGCGATCCAGGTCCAGCTCGCGTCCGGCGTGCTGGGCAAAGCGTTGCAGCACGGCCAGTCCATACGGCTCGTGGTAGCGCGACGAGATGACGTGCACGGGGCGCTTGTCGTGGCTGCGGGCTGCCAGCGCCTGGGCCAGGTCGGCGGCTTCGTCACCGTGCCACGGCGTCCCGGTGAGGCGCACGTACAGGAAATCTGCCGTGACTCGGTGGGGCAGTAGCCCGGCGGCGGTGCTCCAGACCAGTCCTGCTGCCTGCTCTTCGAGTAGCCGCATGGCTTGGGCGCGGAACCAGGAGCGGTGCTGGAACTCGACGGCGACGCGGGCGTTCCAGGGCAGCCGGGCCCAGAGCAGATCCAGCAGTTGTTCGAGTTGGGCCAGCCGGCTGGGCGTATGGGGGCCAGGCCATGCCACGTGGACCGGCCCGCAGTTGGGTGAGCGCAGGATGGGTTCCACGGCGGCATGCCAATCCATGACGGCCTGGCGGGGGTCGCCGCCGACTTGCGTGATTTCGGGCGGTGTGGCGGGCAGCAAGCGCTGGTTTGGCGGGACCTTGGCAGCCAGCCGGCGGGCGGTGGCGCGGTCGAAGTAGGGCAGGCGCGTGCAGGCTAGTTCAAGGGCACCGAAGCAGCGACCGTAGGCGGACAGCCACTGGTCGCGGCTCTGGTTGCCGTACAGGGCGTGCTGCAAGCGGGGATGGCTGAAGCCGGCCAAACCCATGTGCCACTCGGCCACGCGCGACCAGCGGCCTAGGCGACTAAGCCCCTTGCACCGGGAGCGTGAAAGCACTCCGGGTTTCAGGGCTGCAACTTGATCTCCACTTCGGTCTGGTTCAACGTCAGGGCAACATCGTAGGCGGGATTATCCGGATCCGGATCGACGACGGTGAAGCCATACACGGTCAGCAAGGCCCAATCGGTACCCGTTTCGATCTCGTAATGGCAATCATCACCCAGCGACACGCAGTCGATTGACGTGAGGCCTGCCGCCAGCAGCGTGTCATCCCAGAACTCCTCATAGGCCACCGGGTACGGGGTGGTCGCGTTGATCTTCAGGCTTGGACTCTCGCCAGACAAGTCACTGCGACCCTCCACGCGGGCCACCACGCGTGCACTGCTCTTGCCCGCGTACTGACTCTCGTCGCCGTCCATGGCCGGCAAGCCAATCTTGATGTCAACCGTGGAACCCGCCACGACCACGTCGAAATCGGGTTCCGATCGGAATGACTGCTGCCCGTCAGCGCCGGCCAGCACAAGCGCCCCGTTCTCCATGGAATACGTCTGGTCGGGGAAGTAGGAGTTGCGTGACTCGTACACGATGCGGCCACTGGCAATGTTCTCCTGCAGGGATGTCGGATCGTTGCCGCCGACCCCCTGCACGCGCTCGCCTCCACTGCTCGTTCGATAGGCAATGGCGTATTCCGCTTCCAGCCCATCGTCGTTCATGACGATCTTGAGGGGCTTGGCTGCGTCCTGCACGACCCGGTTGAACCGGTACTCCGGGGCCAGAACGTCGACCCAATAGTCGTCCAGTCCGGCCTTGCTCTTCAGCTTGAACTCCTGGCCCTGATCGTACAACACCACATTGTTGGCGTCGATGGCCTCCTTCATGATCCATGTCTCGCCGTCCTTTCGGATGTAGACGGTGAAGGTTCCAAGCAGGTTGTCATTGTTATCGCGGATCTTCAGGATGGTTGACTTTCCTTCGTCCTTCTGGCTGACGCCGTGCAAGAGGACGCGCCAATCGAGAATCTCCGTCACGTCTTCGATGGGGTCGCTGAAGGCGCCAACGGTTGTCCACGACTCGTCCGAGACGACAACGCTGTCCACGACCGTCTTCTTGAACTTGGATGCCTGGATGTCCATGGCGACGGCGCTGGGTTCGAAGGTGAGGGAGTTGCCGATGCCGCCGCTGCCCATGAAGGCCTCGTCGGGGCGCAGGCCGATGCGGGTGCCCACGGCGGTCTCCGTCTGGTCCTGGTGCATGCGGTCCAGCGACGACATGAGCGTGGCCAACTGGTCCTCCACTTCCAGGGTGAGGTCCGCTTCCTTCTCTTTTTCCCATTCGGGCACGAAGCTGATCTGGATCGCAACGAACGTGGACACCCCGATGGAAAGCAGCAGCACGGCGCCGATGACGGCCGACACAGCGTCGTTATCCATGCCGAGGCGGCTGGGCCGGTTCAACTGCTCACCACCCGGACGTAGTCAAGGTGGAGTTTGCTGCTGGTGCCTGCCAACGGGTCCTCGTCCATGAACCGGAGCTTGGGCACGCCGCCGTTGTACTCGTTGTCTGTCAGGCGGTAGCTCCACGTTGTCCAACTGGGGTCACCCAGGGTGGCGCCGCGTTGGTTCCAGGCCGTGCCGTTCCAGACTTCAACGTCGAAGTTCTCCGAGCCCTGGACCCAGTAGTTGAGCTCCAGGTCGTACTGGATGGCAGCCGGAACAGACAGGAAGTCCATTTCGATGTTCATCGTGTAGCCGGTGCCGTCGGCGGTGATGCGGAACCATGTGGAGTCCGTGTAGAGATCGACCTTGTTGTCCTGGGTCTTGCTCTTGACCTCGATCTGGCCGCTCTCGATGTCGGTCCAGGACCACGACACCTCGTCCGCCGTCACATCCGTGTAAACGGTGGTGGTGGTGTTGTAGACGTTGAACCGTGGCCGGGTGCTTCCGTCGCTGCCATCGATGAAGTACTTGATCTCGACTTCCTGGGCGTTGGGGTTCTCGTTGAAGCCGGCTTCGGCAACGTAATAGCCAGTGTAACCCACCTCGACCTTGGTGATGGCGCCGGAGCGCCCCTGGTATGCTCCGACCTTGTGTTTCTTGTCCTTGTTCTCAGTGATGGTGTGCTGTCCATCCGGCTCAAGAAGCGTCTTGTGGGGGCTGTTGACTTCGTTCTCGTAACTGATCACCGAGGTGGCGTATTGCTCGTAGACAATGGTGGACGTCTGGCTGCCCTCGGTTAGGGTCGCCTTGGCCGTCGAATCGGCTGCTGATTGGGCGTTGGTGAAGTTGGCGATCGTGCCATTGTTGAGCGTGTTGCCGTTGACGTAGGTGTAGGTTAGCACCGTTCCCTGAATTGGATCGGCTCGCGCACTCGTGTCGCCAGAATTGCTGCGCAGATCCCGCGTGCCCGACACGTAATACTGGAGCGTGTTACCCGTCTGGTTGCTCCACGTCTGGTCGGGAACGGTGCCGGTCCAGCGACCCATGCCGACGCGCGTCATGGCGCCGGCGCTGGTGTAGGCGGGGCTTGTTCCGTCCTGCATCCGGTAGTAGAGGGTGGGATCGAACCCGTTGTCGACACCCGAGCAGTCGTCGGTCATGGTGACCGTGACCGTGACATCGCCACTTGTCTCGTTGTCCACGTCCGACGGGGACTGGGTCCAACTCTGGGCTGTCGGCGCAGCCGTGTCCGTGGTGCAACTGAAGCCTTCGCTGCGAAACGTGCTGCTGGAGAGCAACTTGGATGCGTCGCCCCGCTCGGCGACCACTTCCACCATGACCTCCTGGCCGGCGGCGATGGTCTTGTCCACATACCACGACTCGCCCAGCGTCAACTTGCCATCTGAAAAGCCCTGATCCAGGTCAGCATCCGAGTACTCGTCACGCAAGCCACCAGCGGTGATGTAGATCTTGGTCCACTTCTTCTCCAGCGGTTCGCCCCAGAGGAGCTTCACCGTAACGCGCTCGTTGCCCGTACCCCACAGGGAATCCTGATCGGCCAGCTCCGCGCCGACCTCTGCGCCGTAATACGGGTCCGGCTTCAGCATCGAAGTGACCGTTAGCGCCAAGCCACCACTGATGGCGATGGTGATGCCAATCATCAGGATGTTCCCGATGGCATCCGACACCGCGTGCTCGTCGGCTCGTAGTACGCGGGGACTCCGACAGGACATTCTTGCGGTCCAGAAGACGCGCTTCATGGCTTGTGCTCGGCCAAACCAGGATAAGAGGCTCCCTGGTCCCCCCCACTGTCCGGTCCCCCTGGGAGCGCTGGTGGCGCCTTGACCCTTGGCCGCTCATCAGTGGGCGGGGCAAAGGGCCGCTCCACCCCTTCCCCTGCCGGACTTTCGGGCAATGGCCAAGCCCGCCATGGGCCGCGCGCCGGTTGCCCGATGGGGGACGAACCTGCTGATCGCCAAGCGGCCCGACGCTCTGGCGCCCTGTAGGGCCTGCGACGGCTTTGCCCTGACGTCATTGGGGGCCCATGTGCGCCAACCAATCCAGGCGGCGCCGGCCAAACGGGTTGGACGACCAGCCCGTTGCCCGCAGGTAGCTAGATCGGCCTCGACAGGAGCGATCCGACGGCTTGCACGGCCACCCGGTTGACCCTCTGGTCCCCTGCATCGTCTGGCCAGACCACGGCCACGCGGCCATCTGGCATCATGGCCGCCTCGAAGAAATCGCCCAACCCACGGTATTGCGGGTCGCAGCCGGTGCCCCCCGTACAGAGGGGGCCCACGTGGTTGGGCGTTTGTTGCAGCACCACTTCCGTGAAGAGGGGCTCCGCCGCGCGGGCGTCATCGCTGAAGGCGATCGCGGGGAACCACTGGGCACCCTGGGGAGCATCATCGCTCATGAACCAACCCGGCGCCCGATTGTACGTCACCGCCACACGGCCCGGCTCGCCGGCGACAATCCAGGGAAACACGGCGGTGGAATGGACAGGAGAGACGTCAACGGCCCCCGACCAGTTGGTTCCGTCAGCGGAGTGACTCAGAACCACTCGCTGCCGGCCGCCCTCAGCCACGACCCAGACCAGGTACAAGCCGCCCTCCAAATCCACTGCCAGGCTGCTGAAGATCGCACCGAACCGGGCATCACCCGCAGGCACGGCCACCACGACCTCCTCGAACGAGGAGGCGCCGTCGCGGGAGATGTAGATTCGCTGGGGGCCGCTGCCACCCGGGCCCGGCCCATACGGAATGTAGAGCACGCCATCGGCGTCCACGACCGGGTCCCCCGCGATGCCATTGGGGAAGCCGAAGGAGCCCGATGACGCCGTGCCCGGAACTTGAACGGGCGGCTGCCACACCAAGCCACCGTTGGTCGTCTTGGTCACCATGAGGCCCGACGCCAACTCATTGTACACCAGGTACGCAGTGCCGTCGCCATGGGTGGCCACCCATTGCCGATCCGCCGCCGGCAAGTAGCCCGCCACCGGGTGGTTGATCCACGTGTCGCCCCCATCGGTGCTCGTGGCCACCGACTCGCCCCCCGTCAGGTAGATCGGCAGGGCAACCGGCCGCCACTGGCCCGTCACATACAACCGCCCCGCCTCGTCCTCGTCCAAGTCGGAGTCACCGCCACCAAACGGGTAATCCACCTTGCCCAAGTACTCCCAGGTAGCCCCGTCGTCCCGGCTGCGCCACACGCCGTCCCCACGCGCCTCGGCACTGCCCAGCACGCTGACGATGAACAGGGTTCCATCCCTGGTGGCCAGGATGCTGGGCTCGCTGCCAAAGCCATCCGGTGCATCGATGGGCACCACCGGCTCGGCGAAGCGGGGTACAGGCACTGACACGGGCAACTCGTCCGCCACGTTCTGGCTGCAACCAGCCAAAAGCGGTGCACAAACCAGCATCGCCAGCAGGAAGGACTTGTTCATGCAGTGGCCACCCGGCCGAACGGGATGAGGCTTGCCCGGAAGCCTACAACTTCGCCAAGTCCCGCAACGGCGTCAGCGTCTCTCCGGTGGTGAGGCTGCGGCCGCGTACGAAGGTGCCAATGAAGGCCTGCGTGTCCGAGGTGCCAAACTGGGGATTGGTCGCACATTGCTCGTCGCACATGTCGGCGAACGCGGCCCACGGACGGCCATCAGGCGTGATCGTGATGTCGATGAAGTCGCCGATGCCACCGCACCGCACCTGCCAGCAGCGCCGACCCACATCGATGGGGTCCCGGGGATCGTGGGTTGTGATGGTTGCCACCTGCCAGTCACCGTCCTGCGTCGCGTTCCACATGGCGCCCATGTACGCGTGCAGGCGAATCTCATCGTCTGGAACATTCTCGCCCTCCGGGTGGGTGATGCCGATGTAAGCCCAGGCGACGTTGCCGTTGCCCATGGCGTAGATCGCCGGCCGACCCGTGTAGGTGACGCCCGGCGGAGCCACCATGCGGGGCTTGCTCCACGTGTCGCCGTGGTTGGTGCTCATCGCCACATAGGGCAAACCATCAGCCGCGTTCCAAATGACGAACAGGTTGTTGGCCTCGTCACTGGCAACGCGCACCTCGTGGCTGCCCGGCGCGATTCCCAGGCTGGCGCTGACCACGCTGCGAGTCCATGTGAGCCCATCATCTTCCGTTCGGGCCACCTCGATGACGCCGCATTGGGCCTTGGGCATGAACAACCGGCCTTCATGGTCGGTCTCCACATGGCCATGCAAGCCCCCACACAGGCCCTGCTGACCGGTTTCGGTGTTGAGCTCAGCGCCGGGGAACACCGTCACCATGGGGCCAAAGCCCAGGCCGCCGTCCACGCTGGCCGCGCATGACGAATCCCCCACGCGGTTGATGCAGTAGTACACCATGTTGGGATAGCCGGCCGTGGCCGCGACACGGGGCACGCCCGTGGCGATGGTTTGATGGTCGTGGACACCGGGAGGCAAGCCGCCACCCAGCACGTTGCACGTCCACGTCTCGCCCTTGTCATCAGAGTAGTGCAGCGTACTGGTCAAGAGCACGTGCAGGTCACTGCTGAAGACCCGGCCGGTGTCGCGGTCAACGTGGACGTAGGGGTCGTTGCTGTTGCGCGTGCACGGCTCGGACACGGGCTCCGCAATCAGGTTGGGGCCAGTGTCGTTCCACGAGGCGCCCTGGTCGCAGGACGCAAAGATGCGCGTTCCTGTTCCTGTGCCCCGAAACGCCGTGGTGTAGAGGCAGCCGTCGGCGTCGCTACCGATGGTGGGCTCGAAGTTGTACGTGCCCAGGTAGCTCTCCCCGCCGACCGGCACAGCGGCCAAGTCGCCCGAAAAGGCCCCCGGAAGCAGGCTTCCATCGGCAGTGGCAACGTGGAACACCGCCGCCGTCGGCCCCGACAGGGGGCGCTGCCGGTCCATTGGGCCGGGCTGCTCCACCACATCGGTCGACGTACAGCCAGCAAGGCTCAGCAGCAACAGGGGAAGCAGGGGCCACGCGCGCATGAGCCGAGCCAACCATGGGCCGACTTGAGACTTGCCGAACATCCACGCGGTGCGCCAGAATGCACCGGGCCTTGCAACCCGACAGTCAAAAGCCAGCAACGGCCAAAAGGCTCGCCGCGTCACCAGGCGACATGAAACGCATCACGGTCGTTCTGATGCTTGCCAGCCTGCTCACCATGACACCTGCCGCCGCCGACCCCGTGGAGGACTGCGCGGACTACGCCACGGGCGAAGGCGCCTACACCCTGCTCTGGGGCGTCGGCCAGGCACTGGGCGGCCAGCCTGGGTGGAGCGTCATCCAGCCGGTATGGATCGGCGTCGGCGTTGTCCTGTTCGCACAGGGCGCCGCCGAGTGCGCGGGCGTCCCGTAACCCCCAGGCGCCAGAACGCCGCTTGCCAGCCGTCTTGACGCCCAAGCGTGACGTGAGGCTGGCACCCTTCGCCTCTGGCCACGATTAGGTTCGCTCGAAGCCGCCCACAGCGGACGCCATGCGGTGCGCTTCGGGCAGCCCAACAGAGCCCACGCTGCTGTGCCCTGCTCTCGACGTTCGAATCCGTGCAAGCCTCGACGCCAGCGAACTTCCCCACTGCCGTCGCCAGGCGACCACAACGGGCTTCCTCTCGCCCTTGGCTCGCGCCCAGGCAGCGACTTTGGCTTACGCCTCGACGCCGGCGTACTTGAGAATCAACTCGTACGTCTGCTCGATCGACTGGTGGGCCGTGTTGAGCACGACGCACTTGGCGCGCTTGGCTTCCTCGCGGAAGAAGTGCTCCTGGCGGGGGTGGTCGGGCGCCAGCAGGTACGGGTTGTACCAGGGCTCCGACTTGTACGTGCCCCACAATTCCCGGGGACCCGCGCCTGGGCGAATCATCGTCTTGCCTTCCTGCAGAACCTCGATGAGGCTGTCCTCATCCAGCTCGCGGATGCTGGGGGCATCCTCGTCGCGGCACAACAGCACGATGAGGTCGATGGGAGTCTCGTCCTTGACGCGCTCCTTGCCCATCATCCAGTCGCGGGGCAGCAGGGCGCGGCTGTTACCAAAGCCCCAGTAGCAGTACGGGTACCCCATGTCGAACATGCAGTTGCCGTCCTTGCAGGAGGGACTCTCGCAGTCGCCGCGCTTGTCGACCACGTTCTCGACCTTGCACTGGTCAAAGACGGGGATGAGCCAAGGCTCGTTTTCCGCGTTCTCGGTGCGCACGTACAGGGAGACTTCAGGCTGGAAGACCGTGAGCTTCTCATCCTGGGCGATGCCGTGGGGGTGGTGGATGTAGACCCAGTCGTCGCCGATGACCTTGCCCTTGGGGTGCTGCATGAGCCGGTTGACCTGGGTGGTCTTGCCGGTGCCCGTGGGGGCAATGAGAACGATGCCACGACCCGCCACCTCAGCGGCCGCGCCATGGATCGAGTGGGTGTTGAACTTGCGCTCCAGGACCACGGCGGCCAGGCCCAGGGCCCAGCTCTTGCACTGGCCGTAGTACTCCGTGTTGACAAAGAGCGCCGTGTCCATCTCGGGGCAGTAGTAGGCGTGCGCATCGACGCCGGGCACGCCGTTGACACTGTACAGGAAACCGTGAGGCTTGACCTCTTCCGGGGCCGCGTGCCAGTTGTCGGTCCAGAACTCGTACTGGTGGCGGCTGTTGGTCACCAGCTTGACCAGAACGCCGTCAATGTTGGCGACCCGCTCGAAGGCCTCGTTGAACTTGAGGTGCGGGAGGACTTCCGCCAGCTTGGCTTCCATGTCCTTCATGGACATGTCCTTGGTCGAATCGACGCGGCCCTGGCTTGCGGTCTTGAAGTTGTCCAGGTTCGGGTTGCCCTTGCTGGCGACGGTCACGGTTCCCGACATGGTGCTCACGGGTGCGGCGAGGAGGGGGTGGCTATAACCGTTTGCGGCGCAAAAGCTGCCCCCAACAGGGGAAAGCCTGCCTGGTCCGGGCATTCGGGACAAGCCCGCCGGGGGCCTCGGCTGACCAGGGGTGGAGCCCATCTGCTTGCCCTCGTTTGGGCGTGCCTTCCCACCCCCAGCACAACGCCGGCAGCACACAGCCCCGCAAGCACAGCCTTGGAGCACAGGGCCCAATACGGCGGCAAGGGGGGTTTGGAGCCCCGCGCCGTTTACAAGGTCCGCCTGGCTCGCCCGCGCGTGGACCAGAACGAGCTCAAGCGATTGGCCGGAATCGAGGCGGCCCGGGATGTCACGGATGGCATGGTTGTTGGCCTGGGGACGGGGTCGACCGTGCATTACACGATCGTTGAACTGGCCCGGCGGGTGCGCGAGGAAGGCCTCCAGATCGTTGGAATTCCAACCAGCGTCGCCAGTGAACACCTGGCCCGCGAAGGCGGCATCTCGTTGACCACGCTGGATGATCACCCCGACGTGGACATCACCATCGACGGCGCCGACGAGTTTGACCCCCGCCTGAACCTCATCAAGGGCGGCGGTGGCGCGCTGACACGTGAGAAGATCGTGGCCCACGCCAGCAAACGCATGGTGGTGGTCGCTGATGCATCCAAGCAGGTGGAGGCGCTGGGCTCAACATTTGCCCTACCCGTCGAAGTCATTCAATTAGGTCAAGCACCCATCCGGAGGATGTTGGAGAAGGAGGGGGCAGAAGTGAGCGTGCGCCAGAATGCCGACGGATCCGTTTATTTGACGGATAACGGCCACCCGATCCTTGACGCCCGATTCCCGCAAATCGCGGACCCAGCGGGCCTCGAAGAGCGGCTCGACCGCTACCCGGGCGTGGTTTGCTGCGGCCTGTTTGTGGGCCTCTGTGACGAGGTGGTCCTCGCTTCCAGTGGGGGAGTCCGACGAGTCGGGGCCCTTGCCTAGTCTGGCTTGCGCTAGCCGACCGGATCCGGGAATCGATGGTTGGGGTCGATTCCTAGAAGCCGGAGCGGAGTGTCGCGATGGCCTGCTTGTGGCGCTCCATGACCTCCTTACCCTGTGCCTCGTAGTAGGCGCGGATCTCCGTGCCCTTGGCAATCAGGTGGTAGCGGTGCATGGGGCGTCCCTTGCCGGACCGGGCCATGGTTTCGGCCTCGATCCAGCCGCGCTCCCTGAAGGTGCGCATGCCGACCGAGACCTCTGGTTGGCGGAGGCCGGTTTGGTCGACGATGTCTTTGGTACCCAACGGGCCCTGCTCCTGAAGCGCGGCCAGTAGAGTGGCTTCGACCCGCGTGGCGCCCAAAACTTGGAGGGCATCCCGCAGGCTATTGGGGTTGAGTTCGGTGGTTGTGCGTGGCATGGCTTCCTTCCCAGCAGATACGTTCTGACATAAAAACTATAAAGGTTTTTTTGATAAACTTCGCTTGACCCTTAGCGCTTGGGTACTTGAAGGGCAAAACCCCTCCGGCCCGCTGAGGCCGTCGTCCTGACCCCGCGGTTTTTATAAGTGTCAAGAGTCGGCCCTCCTGTGAGCGAGAACAAGATCCGCGAGCCAGGCGATGTCCTGGCCGCCAGCGAGGAGATGCTCCCGGGCCCGGGAGCATACGACGATGGCACAGATGTGCGCGCCGCAGCATACGGCGAAGAAGTGGTCGATACGCAAAACTTCGCTGTCGGAATCAAACCCATCGTACGCGGCGTCACCACCATCGAAGCCGGCGACATCGTACTGGGCGAAATCAGCGTCGTGCGCCCCCAGATGGCCGGCGTAACCATCATTGATGTGCGCGGCAAGAGCGGCCGCAGCATCCTGCAAGCCGTCGAAGGCACACTCCACGTGTCCGGCATCGACCGCCGCTACATCAAGGACGTCGGGGACGAGTACCGCGCCGGCGACGTCATCCGTGCCAAGGTCATCAAGATCCGCGGCGGACCCCAACTGGTCACCGACCGGCCGGAATACGGCATTCTCCGTGCCACTTGCCCCAACGACGGACTGGTCCTCGAGAAGGTCAGCGCCAGCAAGCTCAAGTGCACCGAATGCGACAAGGTGGTTATCGGGAAGGTCGCAAGCGACTACGGCTCCGGCCGCGTGTAGCCCACCATCTAAACGGTTATCTAGGGCGTCCAAGTCGGCGCGAACGATGACCATGGAGCTACGCCTCCTGAACAAGACCGAGACCGAACTGGAAGTCGAGGTCCTGGGCGAGAACGAAACCCTGCTCAACCCCGTCAAGCAGGCGCTGCTGGATGACCCCGACGTGGAATTCGCCGAGTACATCATCGAGCACCCTTCCCTCGCCATCCCCAAGGTATTCCTGCGCACCACCGGCGCCGACCCCACGGAAGTGCTCAACCGCACCATCAAGCGCCTGATGGCCGACTACGACGCCTTCGAGGACGCCTTCCTGGCCCAACTCAAGAAGCGGTAATCGTGCACGCCGGCACCGCGCCAGCGCCCCCCCTTGCAGAGGCCCGCCTGGGACTCGGCTCCTACCTGACGGCGACTCCAGGCATAGAGGGCCGGCTGCGCGCCGAGCCCGAGGATTTCCGGGTCATCGAACTGGGCCCCGGCCCTCGCCCGGATGACAAGGGGCGCTTTGCTGCGGCACGGGTCGAACTGCGCAACTGGGAAACCAACCGCTTCGTGGGCCAGGCCGCCAAGCGCTTGCAAGTGCCCCGCAAGGCCGTGGGCTTTGCCGGCATGAAGGACAAGCGCGCCGTCACCGAGCAGTGGTTTACGTTCAAATGCCCCCTGGAGCGAGTCGTCGCGCTGGAGGGTCTTGAGGACGTCCATGTCCTGGAGGCGCACACCACATCCAAGGCCCACTTTGCCGGGGCGCACGAAGGCAACCGGTTCGTGATCCGGGTGCGCGACACAACCCCGGCAGCCAACGTGGTGCCGGATGCGGTGGAGGCCATTCGCCGGGCCGGTGGCGTTCCCAACTACTTCGGCCCCCAGCGGTTTGGCGGCTCCGTTCGCCCCGTCACCCACCTGGTGGGGCGCGCCTTGGTGACCGGGGACCTGGAGGAAGCTGTGCGGCTCTATGTGGGCAACCCCATGGAGGGCGAGCGGGAAGATACGCTTCACGCCCGCACGGTGTACGAAACCACCCGCGACCCGGAGGCGGCCCTGGCGGTGTACCCCCCGCAGCTGGACCCTGAACGAGCGATCCTGCAGCGGTTGGTCAAGAGGCCGGGGGACTGGCGTAATGCCTTGAAGGCGCTGCCTTGGAATCTGCTCCAGTTGTTCGTTCACGCACACCAATCCTACGTCTTCAACCAGATCATCACGGCTCGCCTGCACGCGGGCCTGGGCCTCAACACGGCCCACGTGGGGGACCGTGTGATGGCTTCCAGCGACGATGGCACCCGCACTCACGTGGTCACCGCTGACAACGTGGAGCGCGTGCAGCGGGAACTGGACCTGGGCCGAGCCGTGCTAACGGCGGGGCTTCCTGGCACCAGCATCCCCCTGGCCGAGGGGAGGCCCGGCGAGTTGGAGCGCAGCGTCCTGGAGGACGATGGCATCGCCCTGCGGGATTACCGCGTGTCCCAGTTGCCAGAAGTGGCCAGCCAGGGACGCCGTCGGGGTCTGCTCCAGCCCGTGGCGGACTTGGATGTGCAATGGATGGATGGCGACCCGGTGTTTTCCTTCCGGCTCGGCAAGGGCGCGTACGCCACGGCCGTCCTGCGGGAGTTCATGAAGGTCGACTTGGGCCAGTAACCGCAAGGATGCAACC
>JBFJVP010000009.1:0-19057 GCA_041624075.1 Thermoplasmatota archaeon
CGTGGACGGCGTGGAGGCCACCTGCATCGAAGGATCAGGCAACGGCACCGCCTCCGGCGCAAGCCTCGTCATCGGGTGGCGCGCCGAACCCAATGGCTGCCGCTTTGCCCTACAGGTGATCCAGGTCGTGGAACCCTCACCCGATCATACCATCCGGTGGCGCCACGAATGGAACCACCCCACCGAGGGGCAGTTCCGCTTCCGCTTGGCTGCCCACGGCAGTCAGTAGCCACCCAGCGTGCCGAACTTGCGTGCCCGGTCAATGCACAAGTCGAACAACTTGATGCCGGCTAGCGCAAGCAGCAAACTGAAGAACGCCAGATCCAGGAAGACCGGCAGGAAATCCGTTACCGTCTGGCCCTGCAAGAGCACGAGCCGCAGCGCCCGGAACGAATGGGTCAGGGGCAACAATTCGGCAAACCAACGGAAACCGGCAGGAAACACTTCAACTGGCAGAATGACGCCGCTGAAGGCCAGCATGACCAACCGGATGCCCGCGCTAAAGGGCTCCGTCTCCCGCACGATTACCGTCAATCCACCAATGGCCAGTCCCATTCCCCACGCCATGAACACGCTGCACCCAAGCACCGCAATCAGGCTCGCAACCAAAGCCAAGCTGTCCAGGTGGAGGGGCAAGTCGAAGAAGTACGCGAAGAACGCCAGCGACAAGGACCCGGTCAGGGTCGCCGTGAACGCGGACAGCGCCAGGTAGGCAAACGGCAACGTGCGCACGCCCATGGCGGTAGGCAGAAGCGTCTCAAACATTCCCAGGTACTGTTCGATGCGAATGTTGCGGCTTGCAATGTTGTACCCGCTCCAGATCAGCGGCCACGCCATGAATCCCGTGATCAGGAATGCCGCATAATTGAAGGACGCATCTCCCTCCAACTCCTCCGGCAGAATGGGCACGAAGAGCGGCAGCAATTCGCGACCGATGATCAGAACCAGGAAACCCACCAACGCCAGGTTGCCAAGAACGGAAACCACGGCGAACTTGTAGCTCCAGTAAACCGTAATGTGGCGCCGCATGAGCGCCCGTGCGGCGCGCAGGCCCCGGCGGCCATTGGTCAGCGCAAACACGATGGCGAGAATTACCGCCAAGGTCCCAAAACTCACCGCAACATCAGCGGCGCTCATTTGGAGCCCCTCCCGGAATTGGTCAACTCATGGAAAACGTCCTCGATGGTTGGCGAGTGCGTGTTAACCGCCTTGACCCGCAAGCCGAGCCGCTTGAGTTCGCTTGGCAGGTGCCCGACGCCGGTTTCAACATCATCAACAAAAACCCGCATCAAGCCACCATTGCCCATCACTTGGTGGACGCCGCCCAGTCCCCGCACTTGGTTCAGGACTTCCGGCGTGACGGAATCCACATGGAAATCGAGGGCCACGTTGTCGCGGGCCATCCGCACCAGTTCTTCCGGCGCTGCGCTGGCAATGCGTTGCCCATCCTTCAGAATCAGAATCCGGTCGCACAGGCGCCCGGCCTCCAGCAAGCGGTGAGTCGTGTAGCAGACCGTCGTGCCCGCCGCGGCAATGTTGCGCGTGATCTGGCCGATGGCCTCGCTGCTCGCCTGGTCAAGGCCGGCAGTGGGCTCGTCCAGAATCAACAGTTTGGGCTCGTTGAGCAAGCCCCGCGCCAACGCCAGGCGGTGCTTCTGGCCCGTCGAGTATTCCAGGTAGAGTCGGTCCCCGAGCTCGGCTAGGCCCACCAAGTTCAGCACTTCATCCGCGCGCTTGCGTGCATGGTTCCGCTCCATGCCAAAGAATTCCGAGAAGAACAGCAGGTTTTGGCGTCCGGTCAACCGCCAGTGAAACGTGCGTTCGTACTCGCCCAGTACAATCCCCAACAGGTGGCGAATGGCAGTGGGGTTGCCAACGGCATCCACGCCAAAGATTTCCAATTCCCCTTCATCCGGCAGGAGGATCGTGGCCAGGCACTTCATCAGCGTGGTTTTGCCGGCGCCATTGGGGCCAAGCACGCCGTACACTTCGCCCTCCCGGATCTCAAAGCTGAGATCCCTCAGGGCGACGCTTTCTCGCGGCGGCGCATGCCCCGTTGCAAGCTTCATGTTGCGCCGCACGGAGAAGGTGGTCCGGTAAGCCTTTTTCAGATTGCGGACCACGACCGAATCAGCCATTGCTGTGCTCCACTGGCGCGCGCTCCAAAAGGTTTGGCGCGCTGCAAGCACTCGGTTGGGCTACGGGCGACTGCGCCTACAGGGCCGGGGCTTCAGTTGCAGTAGGCAGGTGGATGTCCGGCCGGGATCAGGCAGCGCGAGTAGCAGAACACCACGTCAGCGGGCTCGGGCCACATGCAAATATTGTATCCCATTGTTATGCGATAAACGTGAGGCCCTTAACGTAGCCGTCCCGTTACCGATTCGTCGACTCTAGATGCAGGGGCGGCCGGTGATCCGGTCGCAGGCTTCTCGGACTTCTTCAACGGCGCGGCAGGGCATACACATGTAGTAGCTCATTGCTTTCCTCCTGGGTGGTGGCCGCATGATTCTGGGTCCGTATTTTGGTTGCGGCTCGCCTTGGCGGTGTGCTCCGTGGGGTCGCCGCAGCGGCCATGCTGCAATTGCCCGGTGGCGCCTAGACGCAGCGCAGGGGATTCTGGCCGGCACGGGTGGCGCAGTGGGCCAGGCAGACAATTTTTTCGCCCGGTAGGGGCCAGTAGCAAATGTTGTAGGACATGGTTTCCACGTTGATGTTGACTTGCGTTTCCATGATTGGCCGCGTCACAGAGAGCAGCGGTCAATCAGGTCCTCGCACATGGCGATAACTTCATCCTTGGCGCGGCAGGGAATGCAGGTGTAGTAGCTCATGGTACACGATCCGTTTTTTGAGTAATCGTAAAGGGGGTATGTCGGGGCCTCCGCCAACGATGCGCGGCCCCGTGACCAGCGCGTTAATCAACAAATCCTGTGGCAGGAGATGTCTTGGATTTCAATCATGTCGCGAACGCGGCACGGAACGCACGAATAGTAGCCCATTTTCTTTAGCCTCCAGGCTCAGCAAAGAGCCAAGGGCGAAAGCCACCGGTCCCTGGAAACAGTTTCGGCGGTGCAGTAGTCAGGTTTCACCGCGAAGGTGTGTCACACGCACCTGGTGCCGACCCCGAGAATCCAGTACTGGCGGCCGTCGTTCTCGCAGAACGTGTACCCCACGGGGCTGCCGCCGGGGCCCAGGAAGCACGTTGCAACTGTTCGGCCAAGAACGACGATGGTTGAGCCGCCGGCGAAGCAGGAGTACGTTTCGACGGGGTCCGGGATGGCTGATGCCGTGGGCGTGACGGCCAAACCGAGTGTGAATGTAATCAATACCGAGAATAATAGTATGGCGCGCATGGTTTCACCGGGGCCTTGGGCCCGGCGGCAGACCTGTGGTAAACGGCATAGGTTTTGCCGGGAGCCAACCGGTTAGCTGCGCGGCGCGTCGTGTGTTGTCTGACAAACAGTGGTGCAAGGGGGAGAAAGGGCCCGTCGCGGGCTTAGCACTGGCCGCGCGAACAGGGATCCGTCATGCAACGGTACAATTCCTTCGGCGTGGACCACATACAAATGTGCATCGACATGTCAATTTTCTCCGGGCGCGGGCGCCAATCATTTCACCGAGACGAGCAACTTGAACCCCCGCGATGCCGCAACCGTTTGGGTGCGCCGTGGATCGTGGCCCGTCACGCGACGCCCCGGTCCGGCAGCACCAGGGCCAAGTCGACGTCGTCAACGAGCCACGTCCCGTACCCACACGGCGAACAGCTGTAGAACAGGATCGCCGCCTCCGCGGCGGCGGCCGGAATCAAGCCTCGGACCACGTGCTGCGTCCAGTCGGCCGTCGGGCCAAAGTACGAGCCCACCGCATTCAACAATTCGCCGTCGGCATCGAACCACCGGATGAACAACCCGAGGCCCATGTTGCCATGGCCCGACTCGGCCTTCATCCACGCGGACGCTTCAAGGATTTGCCCCGCAAGAAGCGGGGAGGCCAGCGGAACCCGGGTTGACGTGATACCGGCCCAGCCTAGAGTGAACGCACCCTGGTCCGTGATGCGCAGGGCGCCGATGCCGGTGCGCGCGTTGTCGCTCGTCCACTCCTCGGGGCCCCGGTACCAAGGCAGCCAATCCGGGTAGTACTGGTGCCAGAAGTCGGGCAGGTCGCCGGCCGGGCACGGGCCGACGCCATCCGCTTCGGTGCACAACTCGAAGCCGGGGTTGGCGAGGCTGGGGACCAGGGATTCGGCGGGAAGCCCCTGTCCGGGGCTAGCGAGGCAGGTGGCGACCAGGGTGGCCGCCAGAAACAGCGTAGCAGGGCGCATGGGGGCACCGCGCCTTTCCGGTACTTAGTGAGGCGCAGGCTCTTGCCGCGCCGAAGCCCGCCAGTCCCATCTGGCTAGGCTAGGAGGTGCCGGGCGATGGCCCCACGGCCCTTGCGGGCTGTGGCGGTCCCCCGCCTCGAGGGGGCATTGCCAGCCACGACTAGCTTACGCGAGTACATGCCTGGCTCAACCCCCAAGGCCCTCCGGGCCTCGGGGTCCCCCTCGCGCTACCCGCTCAGGCATCGCAAGAAACGGCTGGCTACGCCAGCACGTGTCTCGCGATGACGATGCGCTGGACCTCGGACGTGCCCTCGAAGATCCCAGAACGAGCTTGAAAAAGCTCGACCATTTGGCCGGCGTTCGGCGCAGCGCGCCGAAGCCCGCCCTTTGAGTCCGGCTAGGCCAGGAGGTGCCGGGCGATGACGATGCGCTGGACCTCGGACGTGCCCTCGAAGATCTCGAAGATCTTCACATCGCGCATGTAGCGCTCGACAGCGTAGTCCTTGGTGTAGCCGTTGCCGCCGTGGATCTGGATGCCCTCCAGCGTGGCCTTGACGGCCATCTCGGATGCGAAGACCTTGGCGCGACTGGCGGCGTGGGTGCAGGGCTTGCCCTGATCCTTGAGCCAGGCAGCCTTCAGGTACAGGTTGCGTGCTGCCTCGATGTTGACATCCATGTCCGCCAGCTTCCACTGGATTGCCTGGTGGGCTGCAATGGGCGTGTTGAACTGAATGCGCTCCTTGGCGTATGCAAGGGAGTCCTCGAAGGCGGCGCGGGCCAGGCCGGTGCTGCCGGCGGCGGCGGTCATGCGGCCCGTGTCGAGGGCGTTCATGGCGATCTTGAAGCCGATGCCTTCCTTGCCGATGAGGTTCTCGGCGGGCACACGGAGGTCCTCGAAGAACAATTGGTTGGTGTACGAGGCGTTGAGGCCCATCTTTTCCTCGTTCTTGCCCACCGTGAAGCCGTCGCTCTTGGTGTCGACGATGAAGGCAGACACGCCGCCTGGGCCGGGGTTGGCGGGATCGGTCCTGGCAAACAGGACGCAGATGTCGGCCACGGCGCCGTTGCTGATGAAGATCTTGCCGCCATTGACGACGTACTCGTCGCCTTCCTTGATGGCGGTGGTCTTGAGGCTGCCGGCGTCGCTGCCGGCCGTGGGCTCGGTCAGGCCGTAGCAGCCAAAGTACTCGCCGTTGGTCAGCTTGGGAAGGTAGGCGTGCTTCTGCTCTTCGCTGCCGTAGTTCAGGATGGGGCCCACGGTGAGGCTGGCGTTGGCGCCGAAGATGACGGAGTGGCTGGCGCAGGCGCGGGCGATCTCCTCGGACACCAAGGCAAAGGAGACGTAGTCGGCGCCAGGGCCTCCGTACTCCTCGGGAACGGTGATGCCCAGCAGGCCAAGTTCGCCCATGCGCTTGGCCGTCTTCATGGGGAACTCGTGGTTCCGGTCGATCTCGGCGGCGATCGGCTTGATCTCCTTCTCGGCGAACTCCCGAACCATGTCGCGGATCATTTGCTGGGGTTCGGTCAGTTGAAAGTCCATCGCGGCGCTCTACCCGGGCGGGGTTCATGAAGGAAGCGCTGCCGTGCGGCGGGCCGTTTGGCAGCCTGCCGAAGGGGATAAGTAGGGCATCGAGGTCGGCGGCGCCCGATGGCCTACCACATGTGTACGGTTTCGAACCCGAAGGACATCCTCAGCGAGTGCGGCCCGGTGCTCAACCCCTGCAACCGCTTGGGCTGCGACTAGTCCGGTTTGGTGTCCTTCGTCTGCCCCCTTTGCCCCCATTTTTTTCTCCGCCAGCAGTTGGTTGCGTGAGCGATAAGCTGAAAAACGGATCCTGGAAATGGTGCTCCATGGCATACTCGATGTGCGTGGTTAGCGAGCCAAAAGACCTCACGGGTTGCAGGCCATCTGCGGGCCCCTGCCAGATCAACGGCCAGTACTACTGCTAGGCGTTGGCTGCTACCAGTGTAGTGCTTTGTTTCCTCCTTTTCTCGTCTGTTTCTAAGGCCCGTCGGCACGCACATGTTGCATGGGCGAAATGCCTTTTTGTTAGTTGCTTGGTCTAAACGTTGATGGGCTACAACACCTGCTACATCCAGAAGCCAACCGATGTCGTCTACTGCGTCGGTACCCGCGTTTGTCGTATCGTTGACTGCAGCTAAACGCAGCGACTTCTCAACCCCCTTGCACCGGCTACTCGGTCGCGGTAGCCCGCCCGCAGCGTGCCAGGAGGGCGCGGTTCCAATTTTTTTGTATTCCTGCTAACCGTCCCGGTGCGCTGCCTGCATGGTCCTCATGGGTGGCAGACTAGGCCAACGTAGCGCGGCCAACGACTCGCTGGGGGGCATTGTCGATGTGCCACACGATGCCGCGCTCGCCGGGGGCATGCACCAAGCCTTTCTCCAAGGTGGCTTCGACTGGGCCCTCTTGGCCGGGGCCCGGCGCGGCGCCCTCCAGGCGGGCAGGCACGAATTGCATCCCGACCCCGATGTGGACGACGCTTCCCGCCGCCAGGGGCTGCTTGCTAAAGGGCGAACGGCGCACCGTCAGGGTGAGCTTGTCACCGGCCTTGAGGGCCCGCAGGGGCGCCTCGGCGGGAGCCAGGATCATGCCGCGGTCCAACTGGTCCGCCTTGGTGTTACGCAACGCCAGACCAACGCGGTCGCCCACCGCCGCGCTGGCGTGGTCGGCGTCGTGGATCTGGATTGACCGCACGGGACAGATGACCTTGTCCGGCCACGCGTACAGGTTATCGTTCTTCTTCAGGGTCCCCTGCTTGACCACGCCGAGGATGACGGCGCCAACACCTTTGACGTCGAAGTGGTGGTCCACGGGAACCATCACGAAATCGGCGGTATCTGCCGGGCGCTCGAACGCCGCCAGGTGGGCGCGTGCCCGGGCCCAGTCCTCCTCGGTCAGCACCAGCCAGTGTTCCAGCGTGGTGCCCTTCAGCAGGGGCGCCAATTGCTCGGGTTGCAGGTAGTTCTGGAGGATGATGACGCCATGGGCGAGGCCAGCGGCGTCCGCCGCCAGGATCTGCTCACCCACTTGCGCGTTAAGCTCCGGCACGATCAGGGCCCCGCAGTCGCTGCCCGTCAACGAGTAGCTGAGCGACTGGACCTTGTCCGGGTAGCGCGCCGGCACGATCACCGTCACGTCCGCGTCGCCCTCCTTGAAATCATGCAGGTGGATGTCGCTCTGGGTTCCTACCTTGCCAAACTCGCGACGAGCTTCCAGATTGCCGAGCAGGGCTGCGGTGACGCCGGGCACAGCCGCGCCAGCCGGGACCCGGTCATGAGTGCTTCGCCACCCCCGCCCACTGGCACAACGGCTTTGTCGGACGCCGGGGTCGGCGCGGCGTGGAAGAGCGAGTCGAGTGCGCAGAGTGTGGCGAGCGCTACGACAGTTCGGAGTTTGCTTTCTGTCCCCGCTGCGGCGGCTTGCAGTCTCGAACAGGCGTTCGCATGGCTGCCCCGTCGAGCAACGATCCCCGCCGACGCCGCGTCCAATCGGGCGGCCTCGTACTGATGGTCATGGGTGCGGTCGCCGCGTTCGCGTTCCTGTTCTCCACGTTCCTGCCCGCCGCCCAGGTGGAGCAGAACATTGGCTTGCTTGCGGATCAGCCCGGCGGCGAACTGCACATCCAGATCCTTGACGCCGGTGCGCCGCTGGCCAACGTGACCATCAACGTGACCGCCCTCTCGGGCCAGGCAATCCTCAACGCCACCACCGACGATGCCGGCTGGGCCAACGTCACCTTGGACGATCACGCGGCCGTCAACTTGACCTTCACCTACCAAGGGCAAACCTGGCAGCGCAGTGTCCTGGCCCTGGACATGCAGGAGGTCGCGGTGGATGTCGCCACGGACCCCCAGAGCGTGGATCGCTGGATCGGCATCGACTCCCTGCTCGCCGCCACGCGGGTCCTGTCTGGCGTCTTCGCCTGCATGGCCCTGCTCGTCGTTGCGGGCGGCGTGGCTGCCTTGCGCCTGCGGGCTCGTCCGTTTGCCACCGCCGGCGCGTTCATGGGCCTGATTCCGGCCGCCCTACTGTTCCTGGCGACGCTAGGAGTTCTACCGGCGGTTGCGAGCCTCCTTCTTGGCGGCGTGGTGGGCCTCTTGCTGTTTGCCACCATGAACATCATGCGTGGCCGCGACCTGTTCGCCTAAGAGCCCGCAGAAGCCAGCGGCGGCGTGGGCACCTGGTCTTCCAACCCGCACTCGGGGCACCTGATCTGTGTGGGCCCATGCAGGTTGCGCGCGGTGGAGAAATGGGTCTTGCACTGGGGACAATCCACGGCGATGGCGGGAACCGCCACCTTCTCCTTGCGACCCAGGGTGTCGCTTCGCAGCGACGGCAAAACCTCGGTCAGTTCGCACTTGGGACAAACCAGGCTGGTCTCCGCCAGCGGGTCGCGCTCCAGCTCGAAGGCGTGTTGGCAGCGGCCGCATGTGGCCTTCAAGCGAACCCGGGGCGGGCGCTGGGGGCGGCGCCAGGGCAGCACCGGCGTGGAACCGCCAGCCTCCCGCACCGCCACGCGTTCGTGCTGAATTTGTTGCCACGTCCCCTGCAAGTGTTCCCATTGCTCGCGGCGGCGCTGTGCCCGGCGGTCGTATCGGCTGCCTGCGAAGTAGCTCTCCTGGCGCGCCTTCTCCAACTCCAGAACGAACGCCGGGTCGTCAGACAGGTCCAAGTCGATCTCGATGCCGTGCTCGGGGTGTTTGCGCTCGTGCACCCAGAACCTGTTCAGTTGATGCTGGGTCCAACCGATGAAGAACAGGTTGCCGAGAATTGGAATCCATGTTGCCAGCCACAGCAGCCACGGCGGCCCGTATGCGACGGGGCTGTCATCCACCATGCGCCGAACCCGCTGCGCCGTCTGCTTGGTAACGATCGTGGGACCGATGATGGGCAGAATGAGAAGGAGCTTGTTCAAGGTGTGGTTCAACTGGAGGGCGTCGTGGCCGTCCAACTCCTTGTTGATCCTGTGCAACCAGATGCGCCGCGAGATACCGAACGTCAACAGGTAGAATACCAGGCGCTTGGGCACCTTGCGGTCGCGACCGACAAAGACGACCCGCACGATTCGTTCCAAGGGCCTCTTCCATTTAAGCCATGGGAACGCGTTGACCAAGCGTAGGCCGGCTCGCCCCAGGCGCAGGGGGCGTTCTAGATGTAGCCGTCCAGGTAGCCCAATGTGTAGAGCAATGCGCCGATGGTGGCGGCCAGCCAGACGATGCCCAGCACCAAGCCGGCCACGGCCATGCCCTTGCCCCGGAGGTCCTCGTGTTTGTTGCACCGGCTGATGCCGACGGCGCCGAAGATGATGGCCAAGAGCGACAGGGGCAGAATGCCTAGCACCAAGGCGGCGACGGAGAACCCATCGGTTCGCGTTTCGCCCTCCGGTTCGGCTTCGTCGGGCCACATGGACTCGTCCCAGGCCGATTCGTTCTCCTCCCAGGGCGATTCCGGCTCGGGTTCCGGTGCGGGGGGCTCAGCCACGGGGGCTGGCACTGGCGCCGGTGTGGGTCGCGCGTGCTCGCTGACGGGGGCCGTGCGCTGGGGCGTTAACGGGGTGGACGGGACCGGGGTGGGAACGCCTTCGATGCGCTTGCCGTCGAAGCCACACGAGCCGCAGCGCAGCGCTTCGCCGTCCTCGAACGTGTTGACTGTCTGGCATTTGGGGCATCGGAGCTTCATGGGCTGGCGGGGGATACGCGGCAGAGCCACATAAGGCCGCAGGATGAGGGGTGATCGTGGTGGTTGCGGCTTGGGTTGGTGCCTGAGGCGGCAATGCGGAAGGGTCTGGGAAACGCTGCGCCACCCTACCATAACCCTTATGATCGGAGCCCCTGCATCGAGCGCCCATGGACAGATCGCGAGCCGCTTTGGCGGGCTTCCTGATGCTGAGCGTCGCCTTGGCTGGGTGCACGGGCGGCGATGAGGCAGGCATCAGTGTGAAGGCGCCAGGCGACCCGGTCACGGAGCCTTATGTCTTTTCGGCCAAGGGCGGCGGCGACCGCTTCGTATGGAATTTTGGTGACGGCAGCCCTGCCGTGGAAGGCAAGTCCGTCGAGCATGTCTACGGTTTTGCCAATGGCGAGTTGACCGTTGAGTTGCGCGTTGAAAAGGGGGAAACTCCCCAGACCTTCACCAAGAAGCTGACGCTGGGCACCGGCCAGAATGCTGCGCCCGAGTTCCAGTTTGAGGCTGCCACGAACTGGGCGGTCGTTGGCGAATCTGTGGCCTTTTCGGCTGCTCGCAGCGCCGACCCTGATGGGGACCCGCTGCGGTACCAGTGGATCTGCTTCTACAAGGGCGAACTGTTGGCGTCGCACGGCGGTCACGCGCATGGCGGCGAAGCGCCGGCGGGCGTTCCCTTTGGCAGTGGGTCGGCGGCTCGCCAGCCTTTCACGGTGGCCGAGGCGAGCCTTCCCGAGCCCACGCGCACGGCGGATGGGGAGTTCTGTGACACGTTCAACGGCGGCACGTTTGGCATGGATCACACGGTGGCTGGCACGTTTGGCAAGGCCGGCGCGTACTCCATCACGCTGGTGGGTCGTGACCCCGTGAACCCGTCGGTGGCCGGTGAATTCACGCTGTTCGTCACCGAGACGCGACCGGCTGCGGTCTTCACCGAGTCCTTCTCGGGCAGCCTGCAGGGTGGCAGCGGTGGCCAGTTCCAGAGCACGGCGGATACGCTGGGCCTGGGTGAGTCATCGGATCCGTTTGACCAGGTGAGTCATTCCTTCAGTCTGGAGTTGCCGGCGACGGCTCTGTACGTGAACCTTACGTACGATGCGGCAGCGGCGATGCCGGGCGACGCGGTGACCTATACGGTTTACCGGGACAACAAGGCTGTCTTCGTTGACCAGACGGGCAGTAATGTGTACCTGAACCAGACGGCTGGCACGTACCGGGTGACGCTGACGGTTCACAACGCGGCAAGCGTGAGCTACACGCTCGACATTGCGGCGCCGTTGGACATGAAGCCGACTCACAAGTACGAGGCTCCGTAGGGACTCGCCCGTTTGGTCCTGTTTGGGCGCTGCCCAACGAGCCACTTTTCCCTTTCCCATTCTTCGAACAAACCTGTGTGGAACGACCACAAAGGTTAACTCACATCGGGCCGACTCGATCGGTACATCCCCCTCTCGGGGAGGAATCTTTTCATGGCGTCCACGAAGCTATTGGTGATCGCGCTCACACTGTTTGCCGTGCCCCTGGCAGGGTGCTTCGGCAGCGACGGATTTGACTTCGAGCCCGGCATGGGCTTCAAGGAAACCGGTCGCACCGTCCACTTGCGCATGTGGGTCGAGGATCTCGTCGACGTGCCGATCTACCCTGGTTTCAACGCCAACCTCTGGGCGTTCTGTGCCGCTGCCAAGGACCCCAACGATGCCTACAGCGTTGCAGCCATCGAATACCGCGAACAGGACGGCCTGGTCATCGACGCCGCCGGCAACATCCGCGACGCCTCCGAAGGGCAGTGCAGCGTCCCCGGACCCCAGCTGCGCGTCAAGCAAGGCGACCGCGTCATCGTGGACTTCGAAAACAATCACTTCCACCCCCACACCATTCACTGGCACGGCCAGTTCGTGCCGTGGGAAAGCGACGGTGTGCCTGGCTCCACCCAGGAATCGGTGACTGCCGGCAACAGCTTCCGGTACGACTTCATTGCCAAGCGCGCCGGCACCCTCTGGTACCACTGCCACGTGGACACCCAGTTCCACGTCATGCAGGGCCTGTACGGCGTCATCATCGTCGAGCCCCAAGAGACGGAATGGGAACCCAAAGGCATCGACAACGAGTACACGCTGGTCTACTCCAACCTGATCCGCGATCAAGTTGAGACCATCCCCCTGGAGGAGGGCGAGGAAATCGACCCCCACGCCAACCACCGGCACGGAGCCACCTGCGGTGCCAGCGGCATCCCCGGGTGCCAGAATCCGCCGGTGGAAGCGGATCCGGACGTGTTCCTGCTCAATGGGCATAGCTTCCCCAACACGGCCAAACGGGACGACACGCTCATCACCTTGGCTCCCGGCGAACGGGTTCGGCTAAGAATCCTCAACGCGGGACCGTTCTCCATCGAGACCCTGCACCCCCACGGCCACGACTTGCTGGTGACCCACAAGGATGGCAACCCCTTGCCCCCAGGCAGCCGGTACTGGGTGGACACGCTGACCATCGGCCCCGGTGAACGCTACGACGTCGTCCTGGAGGGACACGCCGGCCGGGAAGGCATCTGGGTGTTCCACTCCCACATCACGAGCCACGTCACCAATGACGGCATGTACCCTGGAGGCGCCCTCACCAAGATCGTCTACCCGGGCTTCGAGGACGACCACGCCCCGTACGCCGGCGGCGCGGAGCTGCCCGGTGGTGTCGGCTACAAGCCGCCCCTGGTGATTCCCGCCGACTTCATGAACAGCACCACGTTTGCCTACGTCGGCCAAAACCTGCCTGCCGGCGTCCAGGCCGACGCAGCGTGGTCCTTCGACGTGACCATGCCGTGCGCCGCTCGCAGCGCTTCCGTCATGGCCAAGCTGGACCCCGGCAATGCCATCACGGGCGCCATGTCGGAGGTCACCGTCCAGATCCTCAACCCCGACGGCTCGCTTGCTGGTGAGTTGTCACTGGATGCCAGTACGCTACAGGACACGCTGGTGATTCCGGGATTGAACCTGACGAAGGGAGCCTTCCCGGTCACGGCGACGGGCCGGATCGTGGACGCCAACCTGGAATTGTCCGTGTTCGTGGACTACTTCGAGTCGGAAGGCCAGCTCTACCCTGCCGGCCGCTCCTGCTAGCCGCCGCGCCATCCAGGCCTTGGCCGGCGCGTCTTGGCCACGTGCCCTGCTTGGGTGATGCGGCCGACGCATCGGTATTGGCCCCCCGCCTCGTCCCACTGACCCTGGTGGGCGTCCGCCACCACGCAAGGAGGCAGCCGCGTCGCTGGCGGCAATCGTTTGTGCCCGCGCGGCGACCCATGCCATGGAGATTGGCCCTCGCCGACCGGGGAGCAACTTGTGGCACGGGGGGGTCGAGGCTGGCGTGGATGCCGCCCGCCGCAGCCGGGACTTGCTCGCCGTCAGCCTTGAGCCTGTAGTAGGAGAAGTTGATGCGGTCGCGGCCAACGATGGACGGGTAAGGCGGGCTTCGGGCGCGGCAGTGCGCAGGTTCTTCAGTCCAGCCGCCTCGACGGCGCGGGCGGCGGCTGGCTCGCCGTACCGTGTGGCCTGGCCTTTCCAGTTCGTCGGCCAGGGCGGAGCCCAGGAGGTCCCAGGCGCCCGTCACCAGAACATCCTTCGTGGCTTGCCGGGGCATAGCCAGATGGCCGTGCCGGTGGGTCTACTGCAGGGCGGCCACAATGGCTTGGCTGATGCGTGCCAGGTGGGCTGTTCCCTTCTCCGGGACGCCATAATGGGCGCTCCAGACATCCACATGTACGCCGTTGATGGTGGTGTGGGTTTCGTGGTTGGCGTCGTAGTAGGGTGCCTGTTCCGGCTTGAACCCGAGGCCTTCGCGCAGGGCGACCAGGTTGTCCATGGCATCGCCCCAGAACTCGTACGGGATGATGACCACGTGGTTGGTGCCCGCAGCTGCGTCCAGTTCCAGCGCCTCCAGGGGTGACAACTCGCCGTCGTCAGCCTCGTCGGCGCCTTGGCCGTAGACGTGCCGGATGGTGAATCGCTCGCCGAAGTGGCGCTCCACGGCGGCGCGCGTGACCTCGAATTGTTGGTCCAGGTTGCCGTGGTACTGGTCGGGGCCGCTGCCGCAGGGGTTGGAGCTGCCGGGGCGGCCGCCGTGCTGGGCCAGGTAGATGGACACTGATTCGCCGTCGTGGAAGTGGTCGGCCTCGGCGGCGATGTAGGCTGCAACGGCTTCGCCCCAGGCGGCGTGGGTGCCCGCCATCCCGACGGAAACGATGGGGCCCTTGTAGCCCGCTTCGCGCAGCAGGTGCTCGGCGTGGGGTGCCATCATGCAGGTGTTCATGGCGTCGCTGAAGACACTGCTGTGGTAGGAGTCGAGGATGATGTCGGGCTGGGCTTGGGCCAACTGCTTGGTTGCCACGGGCAGGCTGCGGGCCGGGTCGATGTGGGAGTCCATGGAGTGGGCAAACACCGGGATGATGCGGTCGCCGAAGTGGTTGCGCAAGTGCTTGGCCATCCAGTTGAAATGGTCCTCGGTTTGCTCGTACTTGGGGCTGTGATTGTCCATCTTGAGCCACGTGCGGTACGCTCCCAGGCCCAGGATCTCGAAGACATCCCCTTCGCCCAAGCCGTTGCCGGCCCCGGGCAGGAAGTGGAACTGGCCGCCTGCCATGGCTGCCACGCCTGCGCCCATGGGGTCCATGACTGGCACGGCGGCGGGCACGGGGGGCGCCTCAAGCCATGCGTCCACCAGTTGGGCGTCCACGTGGGCGGCGTCGCTGAAGGGGTGGGCGTTGTCGAGGTAGTACGTGCCGGCATCGACGGCAAGTAGTTCGGCGGGTAGGCCGGTGTAGGGCCAGATGCCGCGGATGAACTGCTTGAAGCTCTCGTACGTGGTGGCGTTGTACTCTTGGGGCTCGCCGTGGCTGCGCACCAGCAGGCCAACGCGGAAGTCGGGGTCTTGGGCGGCCAGCAGGCGCTTGGCCTCAGCCGTGATGGCCTTGTGGTCCATGTGCTCCGGTGTGCCGCTTGCAAACAGGGGGCCGTGCCCGTGCACCGCGGCGCCGGCCTCGTCTTCAGTGGGGACCGCCGCTCCAACGGCAAGGCCGCCCAGCAGGACGACGAGGATGGCGGCGGCCGTCCATTGGGCCTTGTGCCGCTTGGCCTCGGGGCGCAGGTTGGCCAGGTAGTAGCCGCCGACGCCGGCAATGTAGGCCGTGTACAGGACCAGTTGCAGCAGCGTCGGCTGGTCCTCGTAGCCCACCAACGCGTGCAGGGGCCCGCCGAGCCAGTGGTCCTCGTCGGGCAGGGACGAACTGGTGTCCCATAGAGGGGCGCCGTGGCCGATCCAGCCCAGTTCGGCCATCGCGTGGACGACGTGAACCAGCAGGCCGGCGGCAATCAGGATGAGCAGGATGCCGCTGACAGCGAAGAAGCGGCGCAGATCAACGCGCACCGTCAGGCGGAAGACGGCCAAGGCGAGCAAGGCGCTGGCGGCGAAGCCAACGGTGCCCCACAGTGCGATGTCTGCCCATGAGATGCTCTGGCTCAGGGCCGTGTAGAAGAGAACCACCTCGAGTCCCTCCCGCACGACGGTGATGAAGCCGAGGAATGCCAGCACGCCCGCCTGGCGGGTGAGAACTGCCCGCTCCACCTGTTGCTTGAGGCCTTCGGTCATGGCGCGGGCGTTGCGTTGCATCCACAGGACCATGTAGCTCAGGACCGCCACGGCGGCCAGGGCAACGATCACCTCGAAGAGCGCGGCTCCGCCGGCCTCGAACCAGGCGCCAAAGGCTTGATCGACGGCGATTCCTGCGGCGAGGCTGACCAGAATGCCCAGCCCGAACCCGGCCCAAACCAGCGGCCGGCGGTCGCGGGCGTCCAGTCGGTTCAACATGCCGAGGACGATGCCGAGCACCAGCAGGGCCTCGAGCCCTTCGCGCAAGCCGATCAGTAGGGGGGCGGGTTCGAAAGCCATGGTTTCGGGCCGCCGAAAAACGGCGCCCATATGAAGTTTAGGCCCCACGAAATCGCGCGCACGCGGGATTGCCAAACCCTTGCACCCGGCCCACCATAGCAGCCCAATGCACGAACCAAGAGATGGCGGGCCCACCTCGGGGCCCTGGCCCAGCCCGTCCGACCCAACACTGGCTGGGACCAAACCGCTTATAACCAAGTCTTCCTCGCAGAGCCGTCAGGGGAGCCGCCGCCATGTATCGAATCGTCCAGATGAGCGACACCGTCCGCATCCCGCCGGAACTGATGGTGGAAGACCTCCAGACCAGCATCGAGTTGCTCGTGCAGGAAGCCTTCGAAGGCCGCCTCACGAAGAACCACGGCGTCACCGTCCTCACCACCAACGTCCGGCCAGAGGGCGACGGCATGATCATCCACGGCGACGGAGCCGTGTACCAGCGCGTCATCTTCGACGCCCTCGCCTTCAAGCCCGACAACCAAGAGGTCGTCGACGGCATCGTCGCCGAGATCGTCGAGTTCGGCGCCTTCGTCCACATCGGCCCGCTGGACGCCCTCGTCCACATGAGCCAGGTCATGAACGACTTCGTGTCCGCCGACGTGCAAAACGAGCGCCTCACCGGCAAGGAAACCGGCCGCAGCCTCGACGTCATGGACAACGTGCGCGCCCGCGTCGTCACCGCCAGCCTCAACGAACTCAGCCCCCGCGAATCCAAGATCGGTCTGACCATGCGCCAGCCCGGCCTCGGCCGCTTCGAATGGATCGACGAGGACCGCCGCAAGGCCCGCGAGAACGCCGCGGAGGCAGCCTAAATGATGCGCGCGTGCAAGAACGACCACTTCCTCAGCGAAGAAGCCCTGTGCCCGCTCTGCGGCGCGCCCACCAGCAAGCAATGGAGTGGCTTCCTCGCCGTTCTGGAACCCGAAAAGTCCGACTTGGCTGAAGCCATGAACATCACCAAGGGCGGCAACTACGCGTTGAAGGTGCGGTAACCATGCTCGGATCGGTCGCTGAACTTCCCAAGCCGGCCAAGGCGCTACCCGACGACGCGCAGAAACTGTTCGTCGACACCTACAACCGCGACTTCGGCTGGCGCTGCAGCGAAGCCCACGCCGAGAAGGCAGCCTGGCGCGCCGTTCTGGACAAATACGAAGAGTCCGAAGACGGCTCCTGGGTCCCCAAGTAGGTCGATGGCCGACCTTCGACCCGATTCCGCCTATTTGCTGCCGGCAGCCCTACGGGCCGACTTGGCCAAGCCGTACGGCCGCGTCTACGCAACTCGTGAGTTGGCTGACGTCCTGGTCAATTACGAGGTCATCGTGGCGGTGGGCGACGTGGTCAGCATGACGCTGCACATGTTGGGTTTCGAGCCACGGCTCTTCATCTGCGACTACAAGACCCAGCGGGGCGACGACGACCCGGAGTTCCTTGAGGTCCTGGGTACTTGGGGTGATCAGGAGATCCGCGTCCGAAACCCGGCGGCAACCATCACGCGCGAGGGCTGGGATGGCGTGCGCGCGGGCTTGGCAGGGCCCGGCATGACCCGGCTCGTCGTGGAGGGTGAGGAGGATCTCTTGGGGATTCCCTGCTTCCTGGAAGCTCCGGATGGCGCCGCCGTGTTGTACGGCATGCCGGGACAAGGCGTGGTCGTCGTGGATGTGGATGACCAGTTGAGAGAGCGCGTGCGCGCGCTGGTGGCTCGCCTGGAGCACCTGCCGGCGACGGGTGAGGCTACGCGAAACGCCTAAGAGTCGGGCGCCGTCGCCAGCTTGCCCTCCGGGGCCATGACGCCCGGCGCCGCCAGTCGGAGCCTGGCCGAAGGTGATCGTTTGAACATCGAAATCACGAACAACATGGAGAACGCCCTGTTCTCCCGCAAGGACATCACGTTCGTGCTCCACCACCAGGGAGCACAGACGCCCAGCCGCGTCGAGCTGCGCCAGTTGCTCGCCGCCGAGGTTGGCACCAAGACGGAGAACGTGGTGGTTGACGGCATGACGAGCACGACGGGCCTCGCAGTGACGCGCGGCGTTGCACGGGTGTACGCCAGCGCGGATGCGGCTCGCAAGGTGGAGCGCGCCCACCTGCTCAAGCGCAACAACCTGTTCCAAGAGAAGAAGAAGGAGGAGTAAAATGGGTGCTCACCAATACTACAAGGTCGAGGGCGACAAGCTGGTTCGCCAGCGCAAGGAGTGCCCCAAGTGCGGCCCCGGTATCTTCATGGCCCAGCACAAGGGCCGCGTTGCCTGCGGCAAGTGCACGTACACCGAATTCGAGTCGTAAGACAGAATCACGCCTTCCCCTTCATTCTCTCCCTTTTTGCGGCTCCTGCCGCCGGCATTTCAATCAAGCCAGCGCGGGCTCCGTTGGCCGGGTGGATGCATCCGCAGGCCCCGGTAGTTGAGCGCCGCCGACCGACAACCGGGGCCCCCACGCGTGCCGCTTCATCCATGGCGGTGCAAGGCGCCGGCTGGCGCCAAAGAACATTGCACCAAACACGCCTGCCTCAAGAGCCGCCGGGGCGGCCAACCGCCGGCCTCCAGCGGCCTTGCTCGGCGGGAGGAGCAACAAGATGGGACCCACCGGATTCGAACCGGTGACCGACGGGTTATGAGCCCGCTGCTCTGGACCAGACTGAGCCAGGGTCCCGCACCGGGGGCTAGCCGGGGTCCATCTTCAACGATTCGACGTGCCCTTGGGCCGGTCCCCAATCGGTGGAGGCCCACGTCCGCCTTGACTGTCCGTTTCAGCGTTGGGCGAAGGGGCCATCGGGCGCCACTAGGGCAGGCCTTATGGAGAACCACGGGTTCATAGCGCTTCCAGCCGCCAAAGGTCCCGGCTCACCGCTTTGTCGGCTGGCCCGGGGATCGTTCCTGGGGGAGAGCCACCATGTCGACCAAGAAAGCATCCACTTCAAGTTCAGCCAAAACCAGTAGTTCCAACGGCAGCGCCGGCAAGGGCAACAAGGCCAACGCGGTCAAGAGGGATGGGTCGCAAGCCAAGCGTAGTGCACCTGCCAAGGCCCGCGAGTCCAAGAAGGATGGCGTCGAGCAGATCCTGTCCGATGCGCTGTTGAATTCGATTGCCGACGACGCCTTCGTGGCAGA
>JBFJVP010000010.1:0-18473 GCA_041624075.1 Thermoplasmatota archaeon
AAGCGCATGGCCGCCAAGCAGGTCCGCAAGGAGGCTGAGGGCGGCCGGCGTTCCAGCCGGTTCGTTGCCGTGCTGCTGGGTCAGGATCAACGTGACCACGCGCTGGTCGATTGGCACGGCGCTCGGCTTGACGATCTCCGCCAGCAGAATGGGTTGACCACGCTTGGATTGACCCAACTCGTGCAGGCTCACCCAGGGATGATCCGCGTGGCTGCGCAGCGCCGAAACCACCTCGTCATGCTGGGGAAACAAGCCGAAACTGGCACTCAAGCCTACATCGGCGTGGTCGTGGGCAGCCCAGGTTTCGCCCTCAATTGCTGCGACGGGACCGGCGACGAACAAGGCGACCGCGACGGCCAATACGGCTCGAATCACAGGCGACACGCGGGCAGCCGACGCTTAACCGTTGTCGCCAGCTACTTGAGTTGGCCCCGGTCGTCAAACGCCCGCAAGCCCGCCACGAATCGCTGTGCGGTGGTCAGCAAGCCCACGACGGCGAAGTAGATCAACAGGAGTTCGAGAACCGAGCTGAACCACGGCTCCACGGATGTGTCCACGCCGAAGTAGGCGAGCAGGGCTTGCACCACGGGCATGACCATGAGGAGAATCATGCGGTCGGCGCGGCCCAGGAGGCCACCATAGTTGCGCCCGATTCCCACTGCCTGCGCCTGGGTGCCCAGGTAGCTGGTTAGGATCGTGCCCGCCAAGGCCCACAGGCCGACTTCGACGCTGGCCCATGCGCTGAAGGCGATGCCAGCGATGAAGGACACGTCGCTGAACCGGTCGATGGCGTGGTCCAGGTAGTCGCCCTTGGGGCTCACCTTGCCCGTCATGACCGCCAGTTTGCCGTCAAGGACATCGAGTACGCCATTGAGCACGACGCAGCCGCAGGCTGCGTAGAGCCAGGCGAGTCGATCCGGGCCGGATTGCCAGAACGCCAGGCCACCCGCAATCGCGAAGCCGAAGCTGATCCAAGTGATGGTGTTGGGGTGGACGCCGCGCAGTGCCTTGGCCAGCGGCACGAGCCACCAGTCCAGGGTCGATCGGTAATTGTCGAGAACCAAGATCGTCACCGAAGGGGGAGCTGGTCGCTCCTGACAACTGGTTCGATGCGGTGCCCCTTGAAAGCATCGTTTGTCCGTTCGGCGAATGACGATGCTGGAGCTCCCTCGGGTTGGACGCCTCGATCATTCGTTGGCGCACGGCGTCGGCGTGCCCCGCGGCGCTTGCCGGTGGCGGTCGCGCGGCAACGTCCGCCCTCGCGTCGATGGCCGCGTCAGCGGGGCCAGTCGGGATTCGGCCAGGGATTGGCGCATGAGCCATTGGCCCACGTCAGTTGTCGAAGGGCAACTGATCCATCCAGTCCACCGGTTCAAGGCTATGGCCGTCCAGGGCCATCCTCTTGTCAAACTCCGCCAGCACATCTGCGGGGGTACGCTTTGTGGCGTCGACCTGGATCACGCGGGGGCACTCCTCCAGGGCCTCCTGCAGGATCAGGTCCAGTGCCTCGGCTTCAAGGTTCTCTACGATCTTGCCCGGCCGGTAACCCCTTCTTTCTAGCCGGCCCCGCAGGACGCGGGGGTCACAACGGACAACCCAAGCCACGTCCAGCCCCAACAGGTGGCTCAAGTGGGACTCGTACAGGGTCGTCGAGCCGTCGTCCGCCGGCACGCGGGATGCCAACTCGTCAACGTCAATGACTTCGGCGTCGTCCAACTCGTCGTGGTCCACGACGCAGCCCTCGTCGCGGGCCCACTGCTTGACATCCACGACCCGGCATCCGGGGCGCTCGGCGGCTAGTCGTGCCAGGGTGGTCTTGCCCACGCCGGGGGTACCGGTGACGGCGATTCTCACGCGCGCTCCGCAGGCGACTGCCTGCGCCAAGCAGGGCCGCCCGGCGTGGCTGACTTATCTAATGTGCATGGTTGCCTTGCTATCCGGTGGTTTGTCATGAAAACAGCATCCCTTGCCATGATCGTCGCTATGGTAGCGGTCGCGTTTGCCACTGTGCCCCCCGTGCAAGCGGCCGACGCCCCGATTGCCATCCACGGCGATGCGGAACTGGCCGCTCAGGCCACCGCCTCGGGGTGGCCCGGCTCCGGCACTGCGGCCGACCCGTATCGCATTTCCGGACTATCCATCAGCGGCGCGCCCGCCGTCTACGTCAGGAACACCACCAGTCACCTGATCGTGGCCAGCAACATCATCCAGGCGGCCGGCGGCCCAGGAATCCTCATCGAAGAGGCGGCCAACGTGCAACTCCTCGACAACACCATCCACGACGCCAGCCGCGCCATCCAGATGCGCCATTCCACCGCAGCCGTCGTGGCGGGGAACCGGATCGAAAACGCTGCCGTGGGCGTGGATCTCACCAGCACCGGCGAATCGACGATCTCCGGCAACATCGTTGGCAACTCCACCTGGGAGGCCGTGCGCGTCAAGGTTGACTTCCTCACGGGGCCGGCCGACGCCAGCGACAACCTGACCATCCAAAACAACAGGCTGGAGGGATTTGGCGCCCGCGGCATCCTCGCCAGAGACGCATCGGGGCTCACCGTACGCGACAACGTGCTTGAAGGCGACTTGTGCATCCTCTTTGCCCGCACATGGGACTGGGCGTATGACGGGTTCCCTGGCGCCATGGACGCACTGGTTGCCACCGGCAATACAGGCACATGCCAATCCAGCGCCGTGCTGCTCACCGACGTGGACGGGTACCTGCTTGAGGACAACCAATTCGCGGGACCCGTTCTCGCCCGGAGGGCCAGCGGCACCCTCGCCAACAACGTGCTGGTGGGCGATGGCGGCACCGGCGTGGATCTTGAAAACTCCAAGCTCCACCTGACAGGCAACACCATCGAAGGCTGGGACATCGGCGTCTCGCTTCGCTACAACCAGGGCAACACCCTCCAAGGCAACACGTTCCGTTCCAACCAAGTCGCCGTCACCGGGTCCGCGCTGCTCCAACCAGGCGAACCCCCGGAATACTACCCGGACGACCAGCGCGTGCTGGACAACACGTTCGCCAACAATGGTGTCGCCTTCAAGCTGCCCGACAGCCGCGGCCACGTCATCACGGGCAACACGTTCAGCGACGGCGAGACAGGCCTGGACCTCTACCCCGACCAGACTCAGCGCAACCACGGCCACACGATCGCGGACAACACCTTCGAGCGCCTGGATTACGCTGTTCGGCTCGCCCAGACCGTCGGTGCCAGGGTTCACGGCAACCAGTTCCTAGCCAACGGCGAGGGGCTCTACCTTTCTGGAAGCGGCCAGGTATACACGAATTGGTTCGAGGACAATGGCCTCGGCGTGCGCCTCTCCGACGGCAGCTTCGGGTTCACCGTGTCCAAGCGCATCTACAACAATTACTTCGACAACGTTCAGAACGCCGACTCAGGCACTCCCCGCGCCGACACGCGCTGGAGCCTCGACGCCCCGCGCTCCGGTCCAAACATTGTCGGTGGGCCCCGCATCGGCGGGAACTACTGGAGCGACCATGCCGCACCCGTTGACGCCAACGGAGATGGTTTCGGCGACGTGCCCTACGCTGGCGTGCTGGGCGGCCATGTGGACTTCCTGCCGCTGGTCATTCCGGGCTAGAGTCCCGCTTCTAGCTCAACTCGTGGAACTCGTACCCACCAAGGCCCTTGTCGTTGAAGCAGTAGTGGACCCGCTGGAAATCCCCGCGCAGGGCGGCCACGTCCGCCTTGACGGCCGTGACATCCTCCCCCTTGAGCAGCACTCGTTCGTAGAAGCCGGCCACCTGGTCCATTTCGTCCTTGCCCATGCCAACCCGGGTCAGCTCCTGCACGCCCAAGCGCAGTCCACTGGGCCTCAGGGGCTTGGTGTCCCCCGGCAGCATGTTCATGTTGGTGACGATGCCCGCATCCTCCAGCAACTGCGCCGCAGAGGCGCCTGCACCACTGTCAGCCTCCCCGTGGCGCGTGACCACTTGGTGGCTGGCCGTGTAACCCCGGGCCTCGCCCAGAACATCGAACCCGCGCTGGGCCAACGCCGCCGCCAGGGCCTGTGCATTGGCGACAATGTCACGGGCATAGTCGGCGCCAAACGCCTTGAACTCAGCCAGCGCGACGACCTTGCCGGCCACGTGGTGCAAGTGGTAGCTGGAACACACGCCGGGGAAAACGCCGGAATTCAAGCGGCGATTGAACTTGGCGTCCTGGCTGCTCGACAAGACGAAGCCACCCTGGGGGCCGGGGAACGTCTTGTGGCTGCTTCCAGTCATTACGTCCGCGCCCTCCCGTAGCGGGTCCTGGAACTGGCCGCCCGCGATCAATCCCAGCACGTGGGCGCCGTCGTACATGACCGTCGCGCCCTCCTCCTTCGCGGCTGCGGCGACATCCTCCATGGGCGTCGGGAAAAGAATCATGGATTGGCCAAACAGCGCCAGCTTGGGCTTGACCTCATGGATGAGCTTGACCGCCGCATCCACATCCAGGGTCATCTGCTCTTCGTCCCAGGGGTATGTGTGCAAGTCGAGGCCCCGCATGCCGACGGCACCCATGGGCGCGTGACTGATGTGGCCGCCATCAGCCGTCGAAACAGCTGTGATGGCGTCGCCGGGCTTGGTGAGCGCCTTCAATGCGGCCAGATTGCTGTTGGTGCCCGACGTGCTCTGGATGTTGGCAAACGAAGCGCCAAACACCTCTTGGGCCAAGGCGATGCCAGTCTCCTCGATCTCGTCAAAGAAATCGCAACCCTGGTAGTAGCGCTTGCCAGGCATTCCCTCCGCGTAACGCCCGTGCAGATCGGTCACCAGCATCTCCTGGACGCGGGGCGAGACGATGTTCTCGCTGGCAATCATGGGCAACCCGTTGCGGAAGTGGGTGGTGCTCCGGCGGGCGGCATCGCGGACCAGATCGGCGGCGGCAAGCGGCTCCATGGACGCGCGCGCGAGGCGGCACCCGTTCAAGAGGGCACCGACACCGCAAACCGCGTGTCGGCCGCAGATGCAAAGTTGTTGGCCTGCCCATGACCCCGGCGCAAGGGCTTTGTAGGCAGCACTTCGCGTGCCGCGCATGGATCGGCGCCTGCTCGCCATCGTCGCTGTGGTCCTGCTTGCCGGCGCTGCCTGGCTGGCATGGGACACGTTTGGCCCTAAGAGAACCACGCCCGTCAACGAAGATCTGGATCGCTTGGACCCAAGCCTGGCCCAAGTCGCTACCGGAGCGTTTCGGGGCGCCGACTCCGTGCACAAGGTCTCTGGCACCGTCACGATGTACGACTCCGACGACGGACCGCTGCTCCGGTTCGAAGACTACGACGCCACCAGTGGGCCAGACGTGTACTTCTTCCTCTCCACGGATGCCGGCGGCCAATACAATGCCGGCCAGGTGCTTCGTGTCCCCGTTCCCGGCGGCGCCGAGGACGGCCAGGCAACACTGCGCGGAAACTTCAACGTGCCACTTCCAGAAGGAGCAGCCACTGGCGGATGGATGAGCGTGATCGTGTGGTGCGACGACTTCAGCGTGAAGTTTGGACACGCCAGCCTTGCCTAGGCCAGCAGGAAGCCCGGCCTTCGAACGGGCACAATCGTGGCCTGCCTGAGCCCGGCACCCCGCCCTGCAGGGCGCGCCGGGCGCCGCACGGGAGCTTGCGGCGTCACGCCATAGCCCGTCAGGCTCCGCTGCCTGCACGGGCCCAGCGCCTGCAAACGAACTCCCACGAGCCGGATCGGGCGACCATCCAGCAGCGGGCGAAGCAACCCCTCCAGCCTCGTCTGGATGACCGTGCGGCTGCCCGCATCGCCGCCGTCCATCGGTGCCGGACTCGTGTGCGCTCTCGTCAAGGTGGAAAAGTCACCATAGCGAAGCTTCACGCTCAATGTTGAGAATGCCAAACCGTGCCGTTGAATGTTGTCCAACAACCCATCCAGCAGGCCGCTGGCAGTCGCCTCGACTTCAGCCGGATCGAATTCGTCTTGCGCGAACGTGCGCTCATTTCCCATGCTCTTGGGGGGGCCACGCTCCGCCACGACGGCGCGCGGGTCACGGCCATTGGCCACGTCGTATAGCCAACGGCCATGGCTGCCAAAGCGTGCCTCAAGGGCAGTCAAGTCGCTGGCGGCCAAGTCACCCACTGACGCAATGCCTATCTCTGCCAGCCGCTGCACGCTTCGGGGGCCGCACCCGTTGAGTGCCCGCACAGGCAACGGCGCCAGAAAGGCAGTGACATCTTCCGGGCGCACACAGGTGACGCCGTGGGGCTTGCGATGGTCGCTGGCAACCTTCGCGACGGATTTGTTGGGTGCGATCCCGACGGAACAGGACAGCCCTGTTGCCCTCTTCACGGCGGCTTGCAGGCTGCGGGCGATGCCGCGTGCCCGGTCAAAGCTGCCCTGGGATGCAGCGGTGATGTCCAGGTAGGCTTCGTCCAAGCCGACTACCTGGAGTACATCGGCGTACCCTGCCAGGACTTCCATGACGTGCCGGCTGGCTTGCTTGTACTTGCGGAAGCTGGGTCGCATGAAGACTGCAGTTGGGCACCGGCGGTACGCCTCCGAGATCGGCATGGCGCTCCCGATTCCGTAACGCCGGGCTGCGTAGTTGGCTGTAGACACGACGCCTCGCCCCCGCCCTCCCTGGGGATCGGCTCCAATGACCAACGGGACGTGGGCCAGTTGGGGCTGGTCCAAGGCTTCGACGGATGCGTAGAAGGCGTCCATGTCCACATGGAGGAGGACTCGGGTTGCCTCGGACTCGAAATCCACGGGCGTTGGATGGCGTGTCCGTCTAGAACGGTGCCATACAGGCAAGTGAAAGTACTCGCCGTAAAGAAGAGAAAATTACAAAAAATTGAGGGATAAGGGGAAAAGGAATTTACATCGGTGCTCTTAGTAGAGCAGGATGTCCATCGCGGCTTCGGAGCAACCGGAGAAGTCGGTGCCCTCGTCCCAGCCCCAAACCGGCGCAACGCCGCCGGGCTGCAGGCCGCCCTGGGCGCCGCTCTCGAGGTAGTAGTACTCGAAGCCGTCAGCACCGCTCACGTGAGCGTAGAAGGTGCCGGCGATGTCGAAGGCGTCGGTCGCGGTGCAGCCCGTGCCGTGCTCGGCGAAAGCCGGAGCAGCGGCGAACAGGCCGGCGATCATCATGATAGCCAACTTGTGCATTTTCAATCAATCCCACCAACGGATGTTGGCAAAAGACGGGACGGCACCGCCTGCATAAGAACTCTTTGGTTCCCGGGATGACAGCCCGCCGGCGAAAGCCTGCGTCTCAGCCGTCGCAACCCCAAAACCACCCCCATCCACACAGAGCCGTGAAGACGGCGGCCTTGAAATGGGACGCCCGCGTCGCACGCGCGTGGGTCACCGCGTACAGGAGATGGAGCGCCGGGCAGGGCGCAAACTCGACGACCTGGCCAAATCCTTGCTCCGGTACCGCGCCATTCGCGGACCTGCCTCCCGACTGGCCAACAGTGGCCTGGCCTGGAGCGTCGTCAGTCGGCTCGATCGAATCCGCGCCCGGCGACTGGAGGACCGCATCAAGAAGTCGGCAGTGCCCCACCACGTCGGCATCATCATGGATGGCAACCGCCGCTTCGCCCAGGTCCTCGGCCTGGCCGACGTCGGAATGGGCCACGTAGTGGGCCGGGAGCGCCTTGAGACCGTGCTGGACTGGTGCCTGGAACTGAAGATCCGAGTGCTAACCGTGTACGCCTTCAGCACGGAGAACTTCACCCGCACCAGTCCCGAACTGGAGTTGCTGATGGAGCTATTCGAACAGAACTTCCGCTCCATGGCCGACGACCCCCGGGTCCACCAGCACAAGATCCGCGTGCGCGTCATCGGTCACTTGGACCTACTGCCCGCGTCAGTCCGGGAAGCAGCCGAGTATGCCATGGAGCGAACCCGGGGCTACGACGCCTACCACTTCAACGTCGCCGTCGCCTACGGTGGCCGCCAGGAAATCGTGGACGCAGTGAGACAAATCGCGCGCGAGGTCAGAGCCGGCAAATTGCGGGCCCAGGACATCTCCGACCACACCATCAGCACGCGCCTCTACACCGGCGACCTGCCCGACCCGGACTTCATCATTCGAACCAGTGGCGAGGAGCGCATCAGCAACTTCCTCCTCTGGCAACTCGCCTACGCCGAACTGTACTTCGCAGATGTCTTCTGGCCCAACTTGGACAAACTGGAATTCCTGCGCGCCATCTGGGAGTTCCAGCAACGCAAGCGACGCTACGGCCAGTAAGCACGCTAGCCGGCTGGTGTAGCCGCGTGAAGATCCGCCACCGCCTCATCCAAGTTGACCGCCAGCAACCCCAAGGCAGCCTCAACGGCCTGGCGCCGAACCTCGGCGCGATCTCCATCAAAGGAGTAGCGGTGCACCGTCATGATGTGGCCCGGCCCAAGAGCAGCTACCCAAACCGTTCCCACTGGCCGCGCCTGGGTGCCTCCATCAGGGCCAGCAACGCCTGACACCGCCACGCCCACGTCGGCCTGGCAGCGCTCCCGAACACCATGTGCCATTGCCTCCACGGCGGCACCGCTGACCGCACCATGGCGATCCAAGACGGCCGCCGGCACATCCAGCAAGCGTTGCTTCAGTTCGTTCGAGTACGCGATGACGCCGCCCACGAATGCCCCACTGGAACCAGGCACGCTGGTGATGGCCCCACCCACCATGCCGCCAGTGCAGCTCTCCGCCACGGCAACCGTCCACGACTGCCTAATCAAGACATCCACCAGCGCCTTGGGCGTCACGGCTCGCATCAATCCCCGACCTCCTCAACGCCCTGGATCCTGCCCATGGCCCACGCCAGCCCATCGCTGCCTAAGACCTTCGCGAAGCGCGCCAGTGCATGGACCACCATGCCGGACCGCTTTGCCTAGGCCCGAGCCTCAAGCAGCCGCAAGCGCTTGCCGGCATCGATCCCATCCAACACCTCGACCACCGCAGGGGGGACCGCCCGCCTCCAGGCACCGTCGCCTTCCGCCATCTGCATGCGGACCGTGCTGGCCTCGAATTGATCGCGTTGCACCAGGCCCGGACGGCGCACCGGAATGCCCGCATCCTCGAACAGGTCCAAGGTCCTGGCGTCGTTGCCGTATGCCCGATCGATGGGGCCCGTGAGATCCAACACGTGATCCACCCAGCGGGGCGGGTCGTGGATATCGGGAATCGCAAGCACACGAATACCAGGGAAGGCTGCCTTCACCATTTGTTCGCGTTCCTCGAAGGAGAAGGGATTGCGCACGTTCTGAGTCGCGTTGCTTGACCCGATCCCGACTGTGACGTTGACGCAATCCTCCACCGCCGCCTTGATCAAGGCCGCGTGTCCCCGGTGAAGAGGCTGGAAGCGGCCTATGACGAGTCCATGCATGGTTGCCTACGGGTCCCAACCCCGTTACAGTATTCTAGCTTGGCGTACCGCGTCATGCTGGGCCCCGTGTGCGTGGAGCCACCGGCACGGCTGCCGTCGGACCGCCTTCGAGGCTCTCCTCCAGCACGCTGAGCTTGTCGAGCAACTCCGTCTTTGCAGGCGAATCGACCAGCGCATGCTCCAGCACATCGTGCAACGTGTCGCACGGCACCACGGTCACGCTGTCTGCGTACTCGTCCTCAATGAGCACATCGATCTCGTTAGCGGCTGGAATCAGCACCTTCTTGATGCCGATCTTGGCCGCCGCCTCAATCTTGGCGGTCACGCCCCCAACGGGAAGCACGAGGCCGTGAACACTGAGGCTACCCGTCATGGCCACGTTCTGCTGCACGCGGGTCTTCGTGAGAGCCGACAACACAGCCGTCGCGATGGACACCGACGCCGAGTCGCCCTCGACGCCTTCGTGGGCCAGGACAAACTGGACGTGGACGTCGTGGTTCGACACATCCTCGGCCAGATACCGCTTGACGATGGCACTGATGTTCAGGACCGACTCTTTGGCGATATCGCCAAGCTTGCCTGTCGCGATGATCTTGCCTTCGCCCTTCGAACTGGCCGGCGCCATCTGGGCATCGATCTCCATCACGATGCCGGAGAACTCCGACATGCTCGGATCGGCGCTGAACACGGCCAAGCCGTTGACCACGCCAATGAAGGCCCCCTCGGTCCGAATCAGGTTGTACTGTTGCTTGTGCTCGATGCCACGGTCGGCGATCTGCTGCTCCAGGGATCGGGCAATGCTCTTGCCGCGAATCACGTGATCCTGGGTTGCAACCTCTGCGCCCTCCTCGTGGGCCAAGTCGCCCGCAACGCGCACCAGGCCACCCAGTTCGCGCAAGCGCAGGGTCAACTTGCCCTTGCGCCCGGCGCGTCGCTGGGCTTCATGGATGATCTCCGCCACGCCGGTCTTGTCGAAGTGAGGAATCTTGCGGTCCTTCTTGACTTCCTGGGCCACGAAGCGCACCAGCTTGCGCCGGTTCTCCTCCGTGTCATCCATCTTGTCGTTGACGTACACCTCATACCCGTAGCCACGGATGCGGCTGCGCAGCGCAGGGTGCATGCCCTGCAAGGCATCCAGGTTGCCTGCGGCCACGAGAATGAAGTCGCATGGAACCGGCTCGGTCTTCACCATCGCACCGGAGCTGCGCTCCGACTGGCCGGTGATCTGGAACCGCTTGTCCTGAATGGCTGTCAGCAGGTGCTGCTGGCTTTGCAGGGCCAAGGTGTTGATCTCGTCAATGTAGAGAACACCCTTGTGGGCCTTGTGAATTGCTCCCGCCTCAACGCGGTCGTGGGCGGGCGTCTCCAGGCCGCCAGCCTGGAACGGGTCATGCCGCACGTCACCGAGCAGGGCGCCGGAGTGGGCGGCGGTGGCGTCAATGAACGGTGCCGCTTCGTCCTGATCGTGTGTCACGAGCAGTTTGGGAACCATCTGGTTGGTCCGGTTCATCGACGGCGACCGGAAGATGAAGAAGATGATGACCGCGATGAGCAGACCCCAGATCGCGTACATGGGGTCGCGGTAACTGATTGCGATGAAGACCGCCAAGCCGATGACGGTGAGAATCATCATCATCATCATGAAGCCGCGTTGTTCCTGGCGCTTGCGAGCCTCGAACTTCTGGGCGTCCACGATCTCCTTGCCCTTGCTGGCTGGCACGACGCGAATGCGCGGCGTGTTCTGGTCCTCGGCGTTGGGGTAGGCGATGATGTCTTCAAGCTCCTCCTTGGGGAGGAACTCGGTCATGGCGCGGGCCAGCATCGACTTGCCCGTGCCAGGCTCGCCGATGAGCATCACGTGCCGCTTCTGCTCGGCGGCCTTGCGCACCACCGTCACCGCGTGATCTTGACCGATCACCTGGTCCAGCAGCTTGTCTGGAACCTGGATGTCGGCGGTCGTGTCAAAGTCCTGGGTCTTGATCCAGTCATTGACGGGCGTCGCTGCGGCGGTCACGGCGGCCAGTGCGGCGCGTGGAGCCTCGCGTTGCCTGGATGACGATCCATTGCTCGTCGCAGGATTCCCGGACGTGGGCCCAGGGCCCGACTCAGGGGGGGAATCCGTAGCCGGCGCCGGAGCGCCCTTGGCAGGCGATTCGGGCGGACCCTCGGATCCGCCGGCGGCCGGCAGGCCAGTTGACTCTTCAGTCATTGGGATGCTCGGCTTCTCCATGGGAGCACAAGTTATAAGGGACTGGTTTGGGGAGCAAAAGCCGTCCGGGCCAGTGGCCTTTAGGAACAACGCGCCAAGGCCCATGGACCTGGCCACCTTGTCCTGTTGCATGGCGTCGGGGCCAGCGGGAGATGCCCCTTCAATGGGCGCAGAGGGCCGGGTGATGACTAGTTAATGGTTGCGCGTCGTGGCTAAGTATGGTGTTTCGACCGAATCAGGGTTGGGCTGATACCCATGGCATCCAACAACCTCCTTCACCTGATTCACGCGCCCCTTGACGTGGATTATGTCCAGCACTTCCAGGGATTGGCCGCCCTGAACCTGGAGATCAAAAGGCTCGGTCCGTCGGCCGAGCGCATGCTCCGCAAGGCGATCCTGGAAATGGATGTAGGAAACTTCGAGGCCGGAGTCAAGGCCGCCGAACACGCGCGCGAACTGAGTCCCTCCACCACGGAGATCCACTACCAGTACGGCCTGGCCAACGTGCTGCTGGCCTGCGCCAAGGCGGATGCGATTCCGTCGGGACCGGGTCAACAGATCCCGGCGCGCACCGGCGTGAAGGCCCTGTTGGAGGAGGCCGTGGAGGCCTTCGAGGAAGTTGTCAACCTGAATGACTGTGACGACGAGGCCCGCCGCGGGCTCAGGGCTCTCAAGACTCTGCTGGCCGACGGAGCCGACGAGCGCTCCATCGTCAAGGCACTCAAGAGCCTCTAACGCTGCATTGGGCTGCCAGTGCGGCCGCCGGCTCAGTCTTCTTCGCCGAGGCGCTCGGCGACCTTCTTCTCCGCCTTTCCCACCTGTTCGCCTACCCAGGAATCCACGGTGTCAATCAGGTTGTGGAACGTCTTGGGGCTCTTGGAGCGAATGAACGCCTGGCTCGCGGCGGCCGGGTCCTTGTATTTCTCCTTCAGGGCTTGGTACTGGTGAAACGCCGTCTTCATCTGGTTGTTGACGGCCTTTTCGACTTCGCGGAGGTAGTCGCCGGCTTCCATGCGGATGCGCGGTTCACGGGGCCCGGGGTAGATGATCAGTACCTCCTCCCCCGCGTACTCGGACAGGCCACTGACCTGCCCGTTGGGGCTGACCCGCTTGGTGCCCAGGATCTTGCCTTCGGAACCGATATCGATCTTCATGGTGTGAACCTCTGTGTCTCCGACACGTCACTAGTATGTCGGTACATAAGCGGCTTGCTCGGCTTTGCACGGCCCGCCGCGCGTCGGCGTGGCATCCAAACAGTCATTCCGGGGCAGCGTTTGGGCGGCGCCGTGGGGGTTCCTGAAGAACGCTTCCAGGTGGAAGGCTGTGACGTGCTGGCCATTGGTACGATTGCCGGCTATGAGGCCGACGGGCCGCGGGTGCAAGCCGCCTTCGAGGCCCACGACCCGGAAGTTGTAGGGCTGGGCATTCCGCCCGAGGACCTGGACGGGCTGGCCCAATTGGCCGATGTGGACGACGCCCTCGAGTTGTTGCCCGAACTGTCCGTTTCCGAGGAGAGGCTGTTTGAACTGCTCAAGCGCTGGGGCCCGAGCCGGGTGCCCAGTCCCGATCTGGAGGTGGCGTACCAGTTGGCTACGGCGGCGGGCACGCCCCTGGAAGCACTGGATATGGACGATCATACCCACTCCAGTGTGTACATCAAGCAGGTCGGGTTTCGCACGGTCATTCGTTCGGGGCGCTTGCAGAAGAAGGTCCTTTTGCAGGAGTTCGCCGACGCCGAGGATGCCTACGACCTGGTCCAGCGGTGGGATGCGTTTCAGAACAACCTGAAGCAACTGCGCAAGGTGGAGGAGATGCGGGAGGAGCACATGGCCACGCGCATCCGCGAGGAGGCGGCCTCCCGGACCAAGATGCTGGTTGTGTTGCCCGTGGCCCGGTTTGAGGGCGTGGTCGGGCGTTTGGCCCAGCCGCAAGGGTGATGACCTGAACCCCGCGTGGTCGCTCGATGCGTTTGCCTGTTGCGTTCGTGGTGCTCATGGCGGCCCTTGCAGGCTGCGCCGATCCGGATTCGGCACCCCTGGGCCAGGTTGACCCTGAGGCCTCCCCTGCGCCACTCACTTACAATCTGTTGTGCCCGGGGAGCAAAGAGGCCTATACGCCCCTGTGCAGCAGCCGCATCGAATCCGATACCGAATCGAACCAGGAGCCGTTCGTGGCCGTCCACCCCAAAGATCCCCAGGTCATTGCGATCGGGGTCAACGCCGGCCACACGACCGAGGGTGTGAGTGATCATGGAGGACGCCCCGGCTTCGATTTGGTACGCTTGGACATCTTCTTCACAACGGACGGCGGCGTGACCTGGGCGCGCTCCACGCTGCCCTACGTCGCGGACCCTGCCGTGTCTTTCGAACCTCTTGAACTCAGCGTGGTCGGCGACCCAGCCTTGGCGTTTGACGACAACGGAACCCTCCATGTGAGTGGCATTGCGAGCCATTCGCGGGTGCGAGGCTACAACGTTTTCTACACCCAAACGCCGGACCTGGGCGCTTCGTGGAGCCAACCGGAGGTCCTGTCCACCGGCGACGACAACGACCGGAACTGGCTCAACCTTGGACCCGACGGGACCATCTATGTGCCGTGGCAGCGCATCGGCGCGTTCTCCGAGGTCGCCTGGTCCCAGGATGGAGGCACCACGTGGCGCGTGCAAAGTCGGGACCAGGTGGCGCACGACTGCATCACGATCTCCGAAATGGCCTTCCTGGCGGACGGCACCCCCACCTTTGCGTGCACCCTCGCCGACGACTTCGATTGGCAGGTGGCAGTATACGCCTTCGATCCCGAAACGGGGGGCATTCAGCAATTGGCGCAACCCGCCAAGTTCACGCAAGCGTGGCCCAGGCTGGTCGCGGCGGGTGGTCTGCTAGTGCTGCTGGCGGACGACTCGAACGGCCCCCTGTACGCCATCAGCGAGGATGGCACCGACTGGACTCCCGCCCGGCCCCTTCCCAACAGGGACGGCGGACGTATCCTGTGGCAGGCGAGCGACCCCTGGGGCATGGTCCACCTGCTGGTTCAAGAGGACTCCAGGCGCAGCTACGAGGTGTTTGATCCGGTTACGGACCGGCAACGCTCGCTGAACGCCCTGCCGGCAGCAGGCTCTGGCAGCGACTCGGCAACCCTGGCTCCCACATGGGGCGACCACTTCTGGGGCCTCCACGTGACGGAGCACGGGGGAGCCGCCGCGTGGACGCGCAATGGCGGGCTGGATGTTGCCCTGATCGAACCCGCCGACCGCCTCCTCTGAAGCCACCCTTCATCAACCCGTTGTGGGTCGCGGGCTTCGATGAAGGACGTCTGGGTGGAGAAGTACCGGCCGCGAACCCTTGGCGAAGTCGTCGGACAGGAAGAGGCGGTCGAGCGCTTGCAGGCCTACGTCAAAAGCGGCAATGTCCCCCACCTGATGTTCGCCGGCCCTCCAGGCACTGGCAAGACCACCAGCGCCATTGCGTTGGCCAAGGACCTGTACGGCGATGACTGGCGGGGCCGCTTCCTGGAACTCAATGCCTCGGATGAGCGCGGCATCGGCGTCGTGCGCGGCAAGATCAAGGAGTTCGCCCGGGTCGGCACAGCCGAACACTCCGGTTTCAAGATCGTGTTCCTGGACGAAGCGGACGCCCTCACCCACGACGCCCAGTCGGCCCTGCGGCGCACCATGGAGCGCTACACTGCAACCACCCGGTTCGTTCTGAGCTGCAACTACAGCAGCAAGATCATCGACCCCATCCAGAGTCGGTGCGCCGTCTTCCGCTTCCGGCCCCTGACCACGGACCAGGTCAAGAAGTACATTCGCAAGATCGCCAAGGCGGAATCGGTCGAGATCACCCCGGACGGCCTGGATGCGCTTGTCTTCATCGCCCGCGGCGACCTGCGCAAGGTCGTCAACACCTTGCAAGTGGCGGCCGCCCTCGGTGGCCAAGTGGACGCGGACGCCATCTACAAGACCACCAGCACGGCCCGGCCTGACGAGGTGAAGAAACTGCTGGAGACCGCCCTGGAGGGCGAGTTCATGGCGGCACGCAACGTCCTCGACAACCTGCTCATGGAGTACGGCCTCAGCGGTGAGGATGTGGTGCGCCAGATCCACCGCAGCGTCTTCGACCTCACCGTCCCCGACGCCGTCAAGGTGCACCTGATCGACAAGGTAGGCGAAATCGAGTTCCGCCTCGTCGAGGGCAGCAACGAGCGCATTCAGATCGAGGCGCTCCTGGCTCACTTCGTGTTGGCTGGGCAGGAGTTATAGGTCGCTGACCGGGCCAACATCGGCCTCTAAGTTCCAAATACGGCGGCAGACATGTTCACCGGTGACTCCCGTTCGCCTGCCTGCAGGACGCAGATCCCCAAGGCCCCTGCCACCTGCGTGGGCGTGCCTGATTGTCGTGGCGGTCGCCTGCGTCCCCTTGGCTGGTTGTATGTCCGAGGAGCCCCGGCCCGCCCTCCACGCACCGGCCCCTGACACGGTCAAACCTGGCCGGCTGACGCTCGCTTGCAGCACTCCCTGTGGCGACCAAGTGCCCACTGGTGGCTCGTCGGAGATCCACGGCATCGTCTGGGCAGATCGATGGGTGTTGCTCGGCGCGCACGAAGGGAACCTCGACAAGGCTGAGCCGCGCTACCTCTTTGGGCCCCGATACCCGTGGATTGCGGTGGAAGGAGCCGATGGCTGGCACCAAGTTGAGCTTCCCGACTTCAGGGGCGGCATGGAATTGATCTACCAACCGGCCAGCCACTCTGAAGTCATCTCGAGCGCCTGGTGGGATGGGGAGTTCCTGCACGTGGCCGTTTACGGCGGGCCACGCATCAACCCGGAAGGCGCGGGCCCATTCCAACTGGTCGGCACATACGTCGTTTACTCCAAAACGGCAGATTTCGTCACATGGGATGAGCCTGAGATCGTGGCCTTGCTGGACGGCGGCACCGAACAGTTGGCCCCGCCCCGAGTTTACGGCAACCGCGACGACGCCTGGATCGCCTGGGGTCAAGCGGGCCTTCTGGTCCTGGCGCGCCAGTCGATGGGATGGGAGCCCGAGGTCACAGATATTGAGTGCCGTAGCAGCCTCGGCTTTGTCGCCCACCAAGCGACGGGCTGGATGACCTGCCATGGGGCCTCGGGCCCGACGCATCTGGTGCGCCTGGACGCGACGTGGAATGCAACGCGGGTGAACCATGGCAACGACCATTCGGACATGTGCACGCCGGGCGGCTTCGCGGGCGGGGCCCACCTGGTCATCGTTCGAAACGCCTGTCAAGCGGGGCACGAAGTCTGGAGCACGGACGATGGGGTTGAGTGGACCTGGGTTGGCGCGCTTCCCCAGGTGCTAAACTCCGAGGTGCGGGGTGTGCTGCCGGATGACGGTTTTTTGCTCTTTTTGGCAGAAAAGCACGCCGTGCCGGGGGGCCAAGAAACGCGGTATGCCCTCGCGAGGCTAGGCGACGCGACTGAATCGCTTGGTCAACCCAGCGGGTTGGTGGATGGGATGGTGGACGGATGGCCAGACGTTCGGCACGGCATCGCCGGCGATGGGTCTGCCGGCTTGGTCGTTCTCAATGATGGAGGTCTGCGGGCCGCAAGGTTGCTGCCGCAGCCGCCAACTGCGACACCGTGACGACTAGTGGGCCGGCGTCACCGCTTCTGGGCCGCCCCGGTCGCGGAGTGCCACGCCAGCCCCGACCTGCTGCTTGGCGCCGTCGATCCACCGCTTGGCGCCCCCGATGCCGACCTCGCTGCCTGTGATGCGGACCTTGCGGCTCTGTTTGAGGCGCTGGGATTCGGCGACGATGTCCTCCGGCTTGGCGGCGGCGAGGTCTTCGACGGAGTGGATGCCGCAGCGCACGAGCAGTTCGGCGGTTTGGGGGCCGACTCCCTTCACCCGCATCATGTCGCCCATCCACTGCCATTCGCGCACCACCAGCGGCATGGCGTCGATCTGCTTGGCCACTTGTTCGGGGTCGGCGCGTAGCAGTTGCGGGATCGTGATGATGCCGTTGTGATTGAGGCGGGTGGCCATGCGTTCACCGATGCCCTCGATGGTGATCACGTGTTGCTTTTCCTCTTCTGCCGACAAGGTTGCTGCTTGGCCGGCTGAGGGGCTGGAGCTGGGCTGTTCTGGTACGGGCGCCGCTTCGCCTTGGGCAATGGTGGGTTGTGCTCCTCGTTCCTGCTGGCCGGCGTGCTCCAGCTCGTTGGCGAGCAGGATGCGGACGCCTTCGAGGGTGCGTCGCACGGTGGCGATATGGATGAAGAGGACTGCCGCCACGACGAACAGCGCCAGGCCGCCAACCACGGTGACTTGCCCGCCGGTGAACCACCCGGGGCCCTGGATGCCAGCCAGGCCCACGATGACGGCAACCAGCAGTCCGACGACTAGGGCAGCGGCCAAGGCGTCAAAGAACCTCGTCTGGGCAGCGGGCGGTATGGGCTGGCTCGGCATGCTCAGAAATCGGCGTCCAAGGCAGAAAAGGAAGCGATGTTCAAAGCATAGTCTGGGTTGAAGGCGTCGTTACGGGCGGCGTTCGCTGCATCCTTCCGGTTGCATCCTTGCGGTTACTGGCCCAAGTCGACCTTCATGAACTCCCGCAGGACGGCCGTGGCGTACGCGCCCTTGCCAAGCCGGAAGGAAAACACCGGGTCGCCATCCATCCATTGCACATCCAAGTCCGCCACGGGCTGGAGCAGACCCCGACGGCGCCCCTGGCTGGCCACTTCTGGCAACTGGGACACGCGGTAATCCCGTAGGGCGATGCCATCGTCCTCCAGGACGCTGCGCTCCAACTCGCCGGGCCTCCCCTCGGCCAGGGGGATGCTGGTGCCAGGAAGCGCCGCCGTTAGCACGGCTCGGCCCAGGTCCAGTTCCCGCTGCACGCGCTGCACGTTGTCGGCGGTGACCACGTGAGT
>JBFJVP010000011.1:0-18297 GCA_041624075.1 Thermoplasmatota archaeon
AGGAGCTTGGCAATGCCGCGTTGCTGTACATGGGGCCGGACGACTACACGGGCCGCTTGCCGTACTACATCGGCTGACGCAGACTCGCCCAGCCTTCTACCCTCACGCGCCGGCCGCATCTTCGCGCGCAACTCGCGCGTCGGAGCCGGCGGGCGTTTCGCTTGTGGACATGGGGCACTTCGCATGGCTCCTCGCCGGGCAGCCGAGCGTCTACTTCCCCTGTTGGCATGGCGGCGCGCACATGGGCCATGACGATGAGGTACGATCCCGTGTCGCAATTGGCGCGGAGTGCGGGAGTGTCAGGCGGCGGCATCGAAAACGCGGCGGCATCGTGCTCTTGTATGTCAGCCAGAACGGCCTCGAGGCCGTCACGATCCATTGACCGCACGCGGTCCATGCGCTCAGCGAGAAGGTCCTAGAGCTGCTGCATCATGCACGGGCGCAAGTGCGAACGCACGCTTTCATGTGCTTCATCGCCTCTGGGGTCGGTGACAAGGTGTCGTTGGCGGGCGCCGACATCGCGGCAGTCCAGTTCCACCCCTTCCTCTGGGTGGCGAGTATTCCCAAGATTGGCAGCACGATGACGGTGCCCGGGATGGCGAAGGGGCGCGCGTCCCGGGAGTTGCCAAGCGCCGCGTCGCTCGGCCAGTAGGGGCCGGTCCTATCCTGCGCCTGGTCGCGTCAATTCGTCGCTTAAGCGGTCGATGCGGTTTTGGAGGTTGGTGAGGCGCTGGTCGATGCCGCCGCCGCGCCAGACGACACTGGCATGGGCGGGCGTGGGGCGGGGAGCGGGCCCGCGACGGGTCTCGGGGCCTTGGGGTTCGGCGAGCGCGAAGGTGGACGCTTGGGCTGCTTCGGCTCGCCGTGGCAGCAGCAGGCGGACCGCCACGGCTGCGATGAGCGCCATGACGGCTGCAAACAGGAACGCGGCCGACATGGCTTCGACGTAGGAGTCTTGGGCCATGGCGATGAGTGCTGCACCATCTGGGCCCATGGCGCGGGCGGCCAAGATGGCGGTGCCGATGGAGTCCGTCAGGTGTTCGCGCACGGGGCCTGTGAGGCCGGCCGGCAGCCGATCGGACATGGAGCTGCCAAACACGCTGTTGGTGATGGAGCCCAGAACGGCGATGCCGACGGCGCCGCCAACTTCGCGGCTGGTGTCGTTCATGGCGCTGCCCACGCCTGCCTTGGCGGGGGGTGGCGTGTCCATGATGATGGTGGTTGCTGGCGCCATGGCAACGCCCATGCCGAAGCCGAGGCCGATGAAGACCGGCACCAGCAAGCCATACGACGTGTTTGCGTCGGCGAAGGAAATGCCAAGGAGTGCCAGGGCGACAAGGAACAGCCCGCCGGCCACCACGTTGGGGGCGCCAAAGCGTGCCGCCAGCCGGTCGCTGGAGGGGGCGGCGATGATCAGGCCGGCTGCCAGGGGCAGGACCCGCAGGGCGCTGTGGAAGGCGTCGTAGCCGCGCACCAGTTGCATGTACTGGGTGACCACGAAGAAGAAGGCGAACATGACGAAGAAGGCGAGTGCGATGGCCATGTTGCCGGCGGAAAAGCCCCGGTCGCGGAAGAATTCCAGGGGCAGGAGCGGTTGTGGGGTGCGCTTTTCCCACCAGATGAAGCCTGCCCCGGCGGCGGCGCCGACGATGAAGCCGGTCCAGACTTCGGCACTGAACCAGCCGCGGCTGGGCCCTTCGATGACGCCGAAGAGGATGGCTGCCAACGAGATGATGGAGAGCAGCGCGCCGACGACGTCCAGGCGGGCGTGGCTGGGGTCGCGGCTGGTGGGGACGATCAGGACGCTGGCTGCCAGGGCGAGGGCGACCACGGGCAGGTTGAGGTAGAAGATGGCCTGCCAGGAGTGGTTGACGATGAGGTAGCCGCCGATCACCGGTCCGATGGCGCCTCCGAGGCCGGCGAAGGCGGCCCAGATGCTGATGGCCTTGGCGCGCTCGTGGCCAGGGAACACGTGGGTGATGATGCTCAGGGTGGCGGGCATGATGAGTGCGGCGCCGATGCCCATGACGGCGCGCGCGGCGATGAGGGGTCCAGGTGCCTGGGCGAAGGAGGCGGCCATGGAGCCGATGGCAAAGATGGCCATGCCGACCTGGAGTGCGCCGCGTCGGCCGTAGCGGTCGCCGAGTCCGCCCATGGCCAGCAGCAGGCCGCCGAAGACGAGGGCGTAGGCGTCCACGATCCATTGCAGTTCGGCCCCGCTGGCGCCCAGTTCCTGTGATAGGGTGGGGAGGCTGACGTTGAGGGCACTGACGCTCATGACGACGAGCACCAGGCTGACGCACATGGCACCGAGAATGAGCCATCGCAGGGCGTGGATGCGTTCGGCGCTCAGGTTGGCCATGGCCGTACGCATACGGCCTTGGCCATAACCATGCTGTCACCAAGCCAGGTGAATTGGTGACTTCTGGATCGGGCGCACCCCATCGCCGCAGCCGTCACCAGTGCCACAGCCGATTGCCACGCGCTGCGCTCCCGCCCGACAATTCAACCGGACTCAACACTGAACCGGATCGAATCCGCCATCATCGACGCAATCTCAGGATTCGGGTTCCACACCGCCCGCATGTCGACCTCACCCGCCCGCTGCACCGGAAACAGCACGAGCGCCTGCTTGCCATCAGCCAACAACACCCCCATGGGCAAGCGCGCCTCATCAAAGGCCGCACCAGCCGCCTGCAACGCCGCAGCACCCGACGAACCCGCCTGCGCCGCCGACCAAACGAGAACACCACGCCGTGCCGCCCGCGCCAAATCGTCGGCCAACGCCTCAGCCAACCGACCGTGCACAGGCGCCCCAAACGCCACCAGGTGCCGCGCCTCACTGATCATGATGCGCGCCCGCCGCAACACCGCATCCATGCCATCCAGGATCCATACCGACCCCGCAAAGCGCTGCTCCCGCTCAGCAAACCGCGCCTGCAACGACGGCAACGCATCCCGCAACGACCCCTCGAACCGTTGTCGAGCCTCCTCCAGACAAGTCTGCGGATCACGGGCATGGTACACCCGGGGCCGGCCTTCACCAGACGTAGCCCAGCCAGCATCTTCCAACTCCGTGAGCACCTGGTACACCCGGGTGCGGGGAATACGAGCCGCCTCCGCCACCTCCGCAGCCAACGCCCCACCCAGCGACAACAGGGCACCGTACGCTCGCGCCTGGTACTCCGTCAGCCCCGCATTTTGCAGCGCAAGCGTTTCCGCGTCCACGCCCGGCCACCCAGAAGCCCCCGCATAACCCGTGTGCATCGCGCGGGCGCCCGGGAGCCCCGTAGCCACGCACGAAGCTGACGGCCCTGCCACGGCCGGTGCCTCCAAGAGCCCCGTACCCCATAGCGAGCCATGGTCCAACCAGCACGCCTCGTGGCAGGTGTCGCCGCCGTGGCCGCCCTCAGCTCGGCTGTAGCCCTGCTCATCGTCATCGGCGTATCACCCGATGAGTCCACTGCACAACCCGTCCAAGCCACAGACGGCGAAGCGTTGAGCCTCCAACACCTGGAGGGGCCCGCGCCCCAGAGCGCCAGCGGCACCTGGAACGGCCGCGACGTGATCGCCATCAAACTCGCGGGCCCCGTAGCAGGACCCAGCCTCGCCGTGCCAGGCGCACCCGACGAGCGCATCGTCCTGTTCGAAGCCAAATCCACGCACCTGGGTTGCGCCGTCGAGCCCACCCAGGACCTCGACTACGGCTTCGTCCTGCGGGACATCTGCCATCACGGGCTTTGGGACCCGGCCAACGGCGCTCGCCCCCTGCGTGAGCCCGCGCCGCGCCCGTTGCCCCAGCTGATCCCATCCATCAAGAGCGCCGATGGCGCGCTCCTGCTGCACGCCGAGCCAATCCCCCGATAGCGCGAGTGTGCCTTGGCCGCCATCACGCCAACGGCTAAGCGCCCCAGGCGCTTTGACCGGTCATGCCCAGCATCCGTCACGTCGTGAAGCTCGCCGCCAGCCCCGACATCGTTCGCGCGGCTCTCACCGACCAAGAGCAGGTGCAAAACTGGTGGACTCGTGAAGCCGAGGTCGACCCCTACGTCGGCGGGCAAGTCAAGGCTGATTTTCGCGGCGACGACGCGTTTGCCCGCTTCACCATTGACGACCTGACCGATCGACGCATCCTGTGGCGCTGCACGGACAGTTGGATGGTCGACTCCCGGGACTGGACGAGCACCACCATCACATGGCTGATCGAACCGTGGGGCGCTGGCACCCGACTCACGCTGCTTCACGAAGGCTTCCGGTCGGAGTCCCGCTGCTTCAAGGTGTGCGACGACGGCTGGGCGTTCTACGTTGGTGAGAGTCTAAAGGGCCTTGTCGACCACGCCCACGGCATGCCGTATGACCCTGAGGTTCACTCCGTCGCCGAGACGATGTGAACAGGTTCGAAAAAGGGACGAATGTTCAGAAGCCAACTGGACAAGCAAAAATACCCCTCTCGGGGATGGCTTCTGGACCATGTCGAACAAAAACGACACGCTGGACAATGATTTGTTGACGCAGCAACAAGTTCAGCAAGCCTACCTGTAAACGCGTTAGGCTACGCGGACGAAACATCCAAGCCGGCAACGCGGCTGTCCATTCCCATGGCGAGAGCCGTGGCATGGTTGGCGATGTTTAGCATCCTGCTTGCAGGCTGTAGCGAGTCCCCGGATGCCCCCCTGGAGCAGGCACCCCAGGAGCCCGTTTCGCCCGGTGCTGGCAACAACCAGACCGAAGGTCCACAGGACCAGCCGCAAAACGTCACGCTGCCGCCATTGCCCTTCGAATTCACGGGCAAAGGGTGCCGTGAATTCATGGCAATCATTCAGGTTCCGGTGCAAAACGTTCGCGAATTTGTGCCCGATAATATTACAATTCTTGGGCAGGAAACCGGCGAAACCATGTTCTTTGCCGGACTGAAGGCCTGCGATGAGTACTCGGTCAACGGTGCCCTGCCCCAACCCGGCATGGTCAGCGATGTGGGCGTTCTCATCGAGGCGCCGGATGGCAGCGATGGAAACCACTACTATCAACTCTGGATGGCCAGCGACCACGAAGATTTCGTTGGCGCCCATGAGGCGTTGGGAGTGTGGGGTGGCCTGGCTCAGACCAATTATACGGAAACCGAGCTGGCGCCGCAGGCCCTGGAGGCCAACGCCCAGATCCGGTGGGGCGAGGGCTCCTACACCATCGATGGAACTTCTGGCGGCAGTCCCAGCGCGCCGGCGGCGCAGTTTACCGGCTGGCACTGGGGCTCGCTTGGATTGTTCAGGGTGGAGAAGTCGTTCACATACAGCCACTACGCTGCCGGCGAAGGTTCCGTGGTTGGCTCGTCCGGATCGCCCATGCAGAGCTTGCTGGGGACTGTGTACAAGGACGGCGCGGCGCTGCACAACCATTACGACATGGTGGGCAGCGCCCAATTGGTCTAGGTTCTAGAGGGGCACGTCGGCGGCCTCGGGTAGCCGGGGCAACTCGCCCGGCACCAATTGGAGATCGAAGCCAGCCGCTTTTGCCTCGTCCAGGGCGTACCAGAGCGCCGTTCCGATTGCGGCGCCTACCTGGATGGGTTCTCCTGCGATCATGGCACCTGGGCCTCGCAGCATGCGCGTTGCCACACCCATGGCGCGACCGTCAGCGCTGATCACCGGGCTTCCTGAGTCGCCTCCACTGACTCGCCCTTCCCAGGCAAGCAGCGCGGCGGGTGGAGCCAGTTCCACGCCACTGCGGGCGCGGCTGTCGTCACTACCGCGGGTTTCCCAGCCCCATCCGTAGATGTGGTAGATGCCGCCGGGGGCAGGGCTCGGGGGAACAGGGCTTGGGCCGCCGAAGCGGCAGAGGGTTGGGTTGACGAGGTGGTGCTTGTCGGCGTCGACCCTGATGAGGGCGAAGTCTCCTTGCAGGGACGAGCCGGCGTCGTAGACCGTGGTTCCGAAGCGACCGACGCCGGTGGCGCCCAGTCGGTGGCCGACGTATGTGCAGTGCCCGGCGGTGCCGACGTAGAGATCGGTTCCGTCTGTGAACACGAAGTTCATGGTGCAGCCGTTGCTGAGCTTGGCGCCGGGGCGGATGCCGGCACAGGCCTCTTGCGGCGGCTCGGGCACAGCGCCCAGGGGGCTGTCTGGTGGAAGGGGTATGGGCGCGACTTCAACGGTGCAGCCCTCGATGCCCAGTGACTGCAGCAGCTCATCGCCGGAACCGGGTCCAGCGACTGTTAGCCCCGGCACGAGGGCAAGCATGAGGAGAACTGCAACAGCCTTCAGCATTCCAACCAGCCCGCGCATGTGTGGGCGCGCTTGTAACCTGTTCTACCACCGCTCGCTGCCTGGCTCGCCCTTGAATGGCCCGCAAATGGCGTCGGTGATCCAGCCGCCATAGAAGTGGCCTGGTTGGGCGCGGACGACTTCGCCGGCCAGGGTGCAGCGATCGACGCGGCCGGGGTAGAATGCGATGTGGTCCTTGAGCATGGCGAAGTCGGGGTTCGGGGTCTCGTAGCTCCACGCGGCGGCCTCGACCACGGGTGCCCCGGGGACGTGCAGGTCCCAGTAGGTGGCGCGGCCCTTCCATTCGCACCAGCTTCGCCCCTGGCCGCGCTCGAGTAGTCCTGGCGTGATGCTGGTGATCGGAATGTAGTAGGTGGGTGGGCTGGCCGTTTCCATGATCTTCCATGCGGTGGGGGCATCGGCAACTGTGGTTGCGGCGTGCTCGATCAGGATTCGGTCTTCGATGCGTTGGGCCAGCGGCGGGCGGGGGTAGTCCCAGACCGATTCCTGGCCGGGTGCCACGGGTTCGGGCTTGGGGCGCACGCATCGGCATGGGTGGACTGTTGGTGAGTGTTGGTTTTGGTGCCGTGCTGCGCGTCCATGGCAGAGCCACGGTTTGGCTGGTCGGCGTTGAATGATTAAGTTACACTGCGAACCATTCATCAATGGTTCATCGCTCGGCAGGTGATTCGCCATGAATCGTTTGGTTGCTGTTCTGATAGCTTGTCTCGTCGTTCCTGCAGGATTTCATATCGCCAGTGATGTGGAAGCCGTTGTGCCTGCCAATGCACCGGCAACGATTGAAATCATTGAGGCCGATCAATTTATTCCGGCTCGGCTGATTGTACATTACAAGGATCACATCCCTGATGACATCCGCAGCGGAGAGGCCAACGGCGTCGAAATGCTGTACGAATTCGCCAGCATTCCCGCTGTGTACGTCCTGGCCACGCACGAGGCCCACAGGCGACTCTCCAGCGACCCATCCGTTGCATTTATCGAAAGCGGCGAGAAGCGAATTACCTACGCCATGAACACGGCCACCCTCGCCAGCCGGTCGATTGAGGTCACAGACCCCAACTACAACCTCGCTGAACCCGCCGTCTACCTACCCGACGGTTCCCTGGTGGATGGCCGCGGCATCGGCGTCGCCGTCGTCGACTCCGGACTGGACGGCACCCACCCCGGCTTCCAGGAGCCGTGGAGCCAAGGCGGCAACTACGTCATGACGGACAGGGGCATCATCGACGGCGGACCCTACACCGTCATGGAGGCCCACGGCACCATGGTCGCCGGCATCGTCTCCGGCAGCGGCGCCGCCTCCCTGAACCTCAAGTACCGCGGCGTCGCCCCCGGCGCGACCCTGTACTCTTTCGCCATCGGGCCCGAGCGCCTTGCGGTTCACCCCGCAATGGCCTTCGACTGGATCCTGCAAAACGGCCAGAGCGTTGATCCCCCGATTCGCATCGTCACAGCCGCCTGGGGATGCACCAGTGGCGAGTGCCGGGCTGCAAACGAAGACCTCATCCACTTGCAGCTCGCCCAGCAACTGGCCGAAGCCGGCTACGTGGTCGTGTTCGCCGGCGGCAACCACGGCGGCGACGGCTTCAACAACCAACTCAACCCCGAAGCGGTCCTGCCCACGCCGGGCATCCTGGGCGTCTCCAGCTACGACGACCGGGACCTGGGCGTGCGCATCAGCAAGATGGCCGGCAAATCCAGCAGGGGCTTCGCACTGGACCCCGCAACGTGGCCCGACCTGGCGGCCCCCGGTGAGGACACCCGCACCGCCTACCCCATCGGCATCGACACACAGGAACTGCCCCGCGGCTCCCGCGTGCCCGGCATCGAGCGCCGCGCCTACGACGTCATGCATGGAACCTCGGCAGCCGCCGCCCACATTGCCGGTGTCGCGGCCCTCCTGCTGCACATGAACCCCGCCCTCACCCCTGCCGAAGTGGAATACATCCTGGAGGCAACAGCAACCCCCTTGACCCACCCCGAAGCGGAACAACTCTATGTGGCAGCCGACCCCACCCATCCATGGGGCCCCGCCAACTTCGAGGCCGGTCATGGCTTGGTCGACGCGCTGGAAGCGACCCGCTTGGCCGGCGCCTTCACGGGGATTCCAAGCACCTCCCCCACCCTGGAGGCGATCCCGGAAGCCTGGGAGAAGATCCGAGTCGGCGTCGAGATCGAAACTACGTTCTACCTGACGCCGGGGTCCATGAACGAGACGTTCCCGGCCGCCCGAGTCCCCATGGTGCAGGCCGCCATGCTCAACGAGCCGGTCAACTTCACCAGTGCCCCGTTCCCGAAGGCACAGCACATCTCTGGCGCCGAATTGGACATCTGGATGGGCTCTGCGGGCGAGTGTACGTGCCAAGTGATCACGGGCCGATCCTTCTACGAAGCCGAGGTGTCCAAGATTTCCAAGGACGGCACCATCACTCATCTTGGGTCGGCCCAATGGGATGCCTGGAACGTCCACGGGCTCGTGCCCGCCCCGCGCACCTTCAACATGCCCTTTGGCGAACCGGTGCGCTTCCTGCCCCGTGACGTGATCCAGGTCAGCTTCACGCTGCGCTGGGAGAGTGGCAGTACCGTCACGACACCGATTCCCGGCATGGAGACCGCGGTACTGCTGTACATGGGCAGTCCCTCGACGCCGAGTCGGTTCTCCATCGGTCAGGAAGTGTCCGCCATGGTTCCTGATTCAACGGTCTGGTGCAAGGTCCGGCAGGACTGCGCCGACGTGGGTGGCAACCGCGTGTCCGAGCTGGTGCACTGCGACGATGCGACGCCGTTCCTGATCAACTGGTACGGGCCTCCCGCTTCCTCGCTGTTCCTGCGCTGTACCAATTTTGCGATTTCCTGCACGGTGCCTGGAATGCCTGGTGATCCGTGGGGGAGGTGCGACGCGGAAGCGCCCACGGCGGCCACAACCCTCGGCGAAAAGAATGGCCGTTGCGAGTATGTGGTGCCGGGGCGTCAATCCGTTTCCGGCACGTCAGGCCGGTGTGTGGGATTGATCTTCCGCGAGGACGACGATTAGACCAGCGGCGTCGCATCAGGTGGGAGGCCGCCAGTCAATGATTCGAGGCGGTCTTCCACCTGATCCTGGCGCGTGGCGGGCGTCGTAATCAGCCTGAAGTCGTCGATGGTCTGGCCCGGCAAAAGGTCGGATGTAATGGCTCGCACCCGAAGCTCGTTGGCGTTCACGTCGAATTGCATGAAGTGATGGCGCTTGACGGCGGCTGCGGCAAAGGGCATGAAGTCGTCTTCGTGCACAAAGTCGTACAGGCTGCGGCCGGCGCCGCCGCTGATGACCTGGATGAACCCGATGGGGTCGCGGTAGGTCTTGGTGGCGAATTCCGTGGGGATGGTGTACGCGACCGGGAAGGAGCGTTCGTAGTTGTGGTTGTGGCCCGTGACGAGCATGTCAACCTCGTATCGGTGGAGGAATTGTTCCTCCCACAGGAGGCCGGCTTCGACGCGGCGGCTTTCCCGTTCGGTGTTGCTGTAGAGGGGGTGGTGCTGGACGACGATGATGAAGTCCAGTTCGCCCGCGTCCCGCCTGGCTGCGGCGTCGGCCAGGTCGTCTTCCATGAATTGGATCATGGTGGGCAGGAACAGGCCTGGGGCCGGGTAAGGTTCCTGCCACGCGGCAATCATGTCGGATTGTACGATGAGGAAGTGGATGTTGCCGTAGTCGAAGCTGTAGAACAATTCGGCGCCTGGGAAGGCGAAGCGGTTGCGGAAGTCGGTGGTGCCTTCCGGTGGCACGAATTCGTGGTTGCCGATGGCGGCCATGTACGGGATGTGGCTGGCCAGGGGCTCAACGAGGTCGAAGTAGGTGTCCCATTCGTGGTATTCCCGTTCGGCGTAGGAGACGTCGCCGGCGACGATGATCAGGTCGGGGTTGGCTTTGGTGACCCATTCAGTGGTGGATTGGGCGTCCAGGTCGATTCCGTGGTCGCCGAAGATGACGAAACGGAACGTTTCATCGCCGGCGGCTGGGGCGGTGGTGAAGTTGTAGGTGGGTGTCCAGCTGCCGGGGCTGCCGGCGCGGTAGTAGATTTTCTGGCCGGCGGTGAGGCCGGTGATGGTGGCTTCGTGGGTCAGTACGTCGATGCCGACGGCGGGGGAGGATGTTCCCGTGACGGAACTGCCGAGGCTGGTGGTGGGGCCGTATTGGACCTGGGTTCCGGGGTCGGTGGTGCCACTGGTGAACCAGGTGACGGTCATGGTGGTTTGGGGGTCGTCGGTGTAGCTGAGGTGGACGCCGCGTGGCGGGCCGGCGGCACTGTCGGTGTCGCCGGCGACGCCGTGGCTGGCCAGCAGCATCAGGATCAGGAGTGAGGCGAGCAAGCCGGGCTTGGCGCGCGTGATCGTCTTTCGGGTGGACATGTTGGTCATCCGCGGCCGGCATTGGGTGTACAACAAAAAGGGGCTTACCCGCTCAGTTTGCGTTACGTTTCTATCTAATACTAGCTATGTTGGTAACGCTGAGCCCTCCTGAAAATGCACCTGCCTACCCCATCCACAAGCCGCCGTTAACGTGCAAAACCTGCCCCGTCACATAGGCCGAATCGGACCCACACAGAAACGAAACGACCCCTGCAACGTCCTCGGGTGACCCCACGCGGCCCAAGGGGACTTCCCGCTCCCGTGCCACTCGACGCTCCTGCGAATCGCCCCCGATCATGTCCGTGTCAACGTAGCCAGGACACACCGCATTCACCCGCACCGACGGCGCCAACTCCAAGGCCTGTGCTTTCGTGAACCCCAACAAGGCCGCCTTGGACGCCGCATAATGGGCGCCATGACTCGTGCCACGCACCGCCACGATGCTGCTGACATGCACGATCGAAGCACCCTGCGCCAACCGGGGCTGCGCCGCCTGACACATCGCGGCCGGCCCATCCAGGTTGACCGCCATGGTCGCACGCCACGCCTGGCCCGTCATCTGCGCCATCGAACGCCGATCATAGACGCCCGCATTGTTGACGATGCACGCCAAGGGCCCAGGCGCGCCCGCCTCCTCGCCCAGCCGCCAAGCAGCCTCCGGATCACCCAGACCCGCCTGAATCACCAGTGCCCGCCGACCCGCCTCACGAACCGCTTCCGCCGTCGCATCAGCACCCGCGCGATGCTTGGCGAAGTGCACGATCACATCGAAGCCATCCTCGGCCAGGCGGCGCGCCACCGCAGCACCAATGCCGCGGCTGGCGCCCGTCACAAGAGCCCATCCCACGACCCCTTCACGCCCCACTGGCCACTTGGCCGCTTCGGGACGCCTCGCAGGCCACCCCATGGTCCGGCGCCGTCGGGCACAGGTCAGCTTTGGGGCGTGCCCCGCCTTCCTAAGGGGGAAATGCCGCGCGATTCCAGGCAGGGAGGTGAAGGTGTGGCCGGTGGTCGTGCTGATGCTGTTGGCGGGCTGCCAGAGCGGCCCCGGGTCAACGGAGGCCAGCACGGTCATCGAGGGCGACGGAGCCACGCTCACCCTACCCACGGGGGCGCTGCCGGAAGGCACCACGGCGGCCGACGTGTCGATCACGCGGCTGTCGGCGGCGCAACTGGCGGCAGTGGGGTTGGATGACGCGTGGCACGTCTACCAGTTGGAGCCGGAGGGCATCGAATTGGCCAAATCGGCCACGGTGAGCCTTCCCTTGCAGGGCTCCAATGTGACTCCAGTACTGCACGTCCACGGCGACGAGGTGTCCTACCTGGATGTTCGCGCCACCCTCGACCCGGTGGAGGGCCACCGCCTCGAGGCAGACATCGATGGATTCAGCTTCGTGGTCGTGCGGCAGGGCAAGGGCCCCGGCGTTCATGCGGCCCTTCAGCTTCCCGAAGGGAAGAACGAGTACCCCATCGGGCAGACCGTGCCATGGTTCCACATCATCACCTATTCGACGCACACCTTCGTCGGTCCGATCCCTGTTCCAGGACTGGCAGCCGGAACGCCTGTGACTGCGGTTGGCTCGCTGTCTGCGGTGGCCACAACCATCACGCCTGCGGGCCCGGTCGCCGATCGGCCCCAACGGATCACCCAGACTGTACCTGCGGGGAGCATTGATTCAATCAATCCGTTGGCCCTGTCATCGGTTTCCGACTTCCGCTGCGTGTCCGCCGGCATCGCACGCATCAGGGGCGATCTGACTGTCACGGCCACGGGTGTCCAGCTGGACGCGCTGGATCCCCTGGTTGAGGCGGCGGCCAAGATGTCGGGCCGCTCCACGGACGGCTACACGCTCGTCAAGCGCGCCTTCACGATGGACCTGGATGTGTACAGTTCACCCGCCGAGTGCGTGGCTGCCGGGCCCACGGCCCGCACCCTCATCGACCCGGACGGCCTGAAGTGCCCCGGCGTCCAGGAGCCGACGCTGAGCGAATCCGGCCAGGTGCAGGGAAAGAAGCTCACCGTACACAAGCTGAAGGATGGACAGTGTTACCCGGCGCACCAGTTCCGGCCCAGTGGCGAGGACCAGTGCAAGCAAGTCCACTACCATGTCCGACTGACCTCCCTGGCCGGCACGGTGCGTAACGACAGCCAGCCCTGCGGGGCGGCCAAGGATTCCGACATCGCCGCCACGGGGGACATCTGGATTAGCGAAGCCCAGTACGCAAGGGTCGGGCCTCCGTAGCCTGCCTTCGCCCCGCCCATCTCGTGGTGGGCGGGGCCGGGCGCAGGTAGCCCATGCCGGTTGGTTGGACCCGCTTCGCCAAGGGGTGTCCCACGCGGCGCATTGCCTCGGGCAACGGCGGCGGTGCGGGTGCTGTGACGTCGCCCACTCCGGCAAGGCGCGTACACGGGGACCTGAATTCCCCGCAGGTGGGGCGAGGCGGGTTGGTTGATGACGGTTGTGGAAGGTTTGACGGGGCGGCGCTGGGTGCAGCAACCTGGCCGTGGGGCGGGGCGCCCGGCGGTGTTGCAGGCTTGCGCTTCTGGTGTCCAGCCGTCGAGCCGCCGAGGCGTCTGGCCAGGCAGGAAATGCATGCAAACGCTTTGTGCGCCGAGCCCTACGCGGCATCATGCGATACTTGGCCGTCATCTGCCTCGCGCTGGTTGCGGGCTGCATCGATGCCGATTCGACGATCCAATCGGCCCCCGAGCAGCCTGTCTCGCCCATGACACATGCACTGTACCTGAACCCGTCCTTTGGGTGGGAGGCGACGATCCTGGACATCCCGGAGGACGCCTGGGTCCAGGGCGTGGCACAGTTGTGGTTCGTTGGCCAAGGCGAAGCCACATTGTTGGTCGGCGTGCGCGGTGACGAGAACCACACGCAGGCGTTCGACTGGGTGGCTGTGACGGCCCCGTTCGGCTTTGTTGAGATTCACCGGGAGGGCAACGAAGCAACGCAGGTGCTGATTGCTACCAGCACCTACCTCCAGTTCACGTTCGGCCAACCGGAGGACCTGAGAGATCGGCCCAACGTTGCTGCCCGTGTGGGCTTGCGAGGTGACACGCTGATGGCGGGCACGGCGATCTGGGCCCGCGTGGATGGCAATCAATTGTACTTCCAGTGGGGGTCTGCTGCGGTTGAAGCGGCCCAGTTGGGCTCTGTCAACGCCAATGGAGTCGGCGTCACCCAGCAGCGCGTTCATCTGATGGGCGGTGAACCCACCCAGGCTGCTGGTCTGCTCACCGTGCGCCTAGGCAACGGCGAACAGGGTGGCGCCGAGCAATGGACCAGCTCCATCCAGCACGGCGACCAGGCCTCGGATCAACGCAATGCTTGGGCATGGTCGGCTCCGATGGAACCTGCGGCGCCGCCGCAGGTGATTCACGCGGCGCTGGGTTCGGGCGACATCGAGATCGACATGGAGCGCCTAGTATGGAGAACGGGTGACAGCAGCGCGTCCTACAGCGCCTCCGTGACGTGGGGCTTCATCGACTTGGATCCGGCCTCTATCGGGTGGCACCTGGTGGGCGCCGATGTGCAGGAGTCGCCGCGGCGCCTGGCAGCCGGCGTTTGGGATGTGTCGGCGGCCCCCTTGCCAATGTTGACGTGAGTTTTCCTCATGGCGCCGCGTGCGGCTTCCACTGGTCGTCGTGGCGCGGGCCCCGTGCGGGCTGCCCACCGTCAGGGCCCACTTGAGCCACCAGGACCAGGAGGCCGGCGCGACCCCGGTGAATTCATGGCACGCTTTGCACTCGGCTCGACTGCGTTTCAGGACGGCCAAGCCATTCCGGCCCAGTACGCCTGCGACGGTGACGATGTATCCCCGCCCCTGTCCTTTGAGGGACTGCCGCCAGGTGCCGCTGCCTTGGCGCTCGTCCTGGATGACCCGGATGCGCCGGGCGGAACGTGGATTCACTGGGCGTGGTGGAACCTGCCCGTCCAGCAGGCCAACCTGGCTGCGGGCGCCGACGTGGCCGCTTTGGGGGCAACCGTGGGGAACAACTCCTGGGGGCGCAGCGAGTACGGCGGACCCTGTCCCCCCTCGGGCACCCACCGGTACCAGTTCCACGCCTACGCCTTGGGTCAGTTGCTGGACTTGCCGTCCGGGGCCGGCGTGGAGACCTTGCGCGAGCTCGCGGACCACCGCGCTTTGGCTAAGGCCGTACTGACTGGCACCTACACTCGGCCGTAGGCGGAGGCGCTAGGCTCTAATGCTGGAGCATCGACTGGGAGACAGCCATGGCAGACACCCCTCGCGACGGCACGCCCGGACTGGATCTGAGCCAGTTCGAGACGCCGGTGACGATCCGCCCGATCAAGCCCGAGGACTTCGACGCGATCATTGAGTTGCAGCAGGTGTGCTTTCCAGGCATGCGGCCCTGGAAGCCACAACAACTCGCCCAGCATGTGAAGACCTTCCCCGAGGGCCAGTTCTGCGTCGAGTACGAGGGCCGCCTCGTGGGGAGCGCGTCGTGCCTCATCATTGATTGGGCCGAGTACGAGGACGTGCACGACTTCAATGAGATCACGGCCAATGGCACCATCGCCAACCACGACCCCGAGGGCACCCACCTGTACGGCATTGAAGTGATGGTCCATCCCGACATGCGGGGCATGCGCATCGGACAACGCCTGTACGAGGCGCGCAAGGACTTGGCCCTGCAACGCAACCTCAAGGGGATCGTCATCGCGGGACGCATGCCGGGCTACGCGGACCACGCTGAGTTGTCGGCGCGCGAGTACGTCCAGGCGGTCCTGCGGGGGGACCTGCACGATGTGGTGCTGGATTTCCAGATGGCCAACGGGTTCGTGCCCAAGCGCGTGATTCCGGGCTACCTGCCCCAGGATGAAGCCTCCCTGGGGCACGCCGTGCTGATGGAGTGGAGCAACCTGGACTATCGGCCCGCTTCTGGCCGACGGCTCCAGACGGCGCAGCCGGTTCGCATCTGCGTCATCCAATACAAGATGCGTCACGTCAAGGACTTCCAGGACTTCGCTCGCCAGACGGAGTACTTCGTGGATGTGGCTGCCAACTACCACAGCGACTTCGCCGTGTTCCCGGAACTCTTGACGACCCAGTTGTTGTCGGCCATCGCGACCAAGAAGCCCGCCATGAGCGTTCGGGAGCTGACCGAGTACACGGACGACTACATCGAGCACTTCACTGACTTGGCCGTGCGGTACAACGTGAACATCGTCGGCGGCACGCACCTCATCGAGGAGGATGGGCGCCTGTACAACGTGGCCTTCCTGTTCAAGCGGGATGGAACCATCGAGCGCCAATACAAGGTGCACGTGACGCCCAACGAGCGGCGCTGGTGGGGCATCGAGCCCGGCCACGACATCCGCGTGCTGGAAACGGATGTGGGCCCCGTGGCCATCAACATCTGCTACGACGTGGAGTTCCCCGAGATGGCACGCATTGCGACCGACGCCGGCGCCCGCATCCTCTTTGTGCCGTTTTGCACCGAGGATCGGCAGGGGTACCTGCGCGTCAAGTACTGTGCCCAGGCTCGGGCTATCGAGAATCAGATCTACGTGGTCACGGCCGGCACCGTGGGCAACCTGCCGGACACGGAGAACATGGACGTGCAGTACGCCCAGTCTGCCATCTTCACGCCGAGTGACTTCAGCTTCCCCCGGGACGGCATCGCCGCCGAGACCACGCCCAACGTGGAAACCGTGATCGTGGGCGACGTCGACTTGGAGGTCTTGCGCCGTCACCGCCGCCGTGGCAGCGTGGTGCAGCTCCAGGATCGGCGCCATGACCTGTACGAAGTGCGAGCCAAGCGAGGTACGGAGTAGGGGCAAATCCGGCCCCTGGTCCGTGCCGACTTGTGCGAACCACAAGGGCGGTGTATTCTTGGGGGCGTGGCTTCGATCGATTTGCTTTTTTCCGCGTGCGCAAGGGCACGGAAAATGCGCTGTGCTTGTCGCCGGCTCCGTGGCCAGCGGCGGGGGGCCGGCTGAGAGAGCGTGGCGCCCCTCGCTATCGTGGGTCGCGAATATTTTGGGCGTCCTGGTGGGGCGAAAACACCTATATGTGGTAACTAGTATCCTAAATATCGGCATCGCCGCAGGCCCGGTTTAACTGAAGTCAATTGGTGAACTGGGTCGGGCGAGCCGTAGTATCGGTTGGAAGGTTGGAACATGAATCGAAATCGCTTGTTGACGATCGCAGTAGCGATCGCTATGACTGGCGGCGGCCTCTTGGCGCTCTCGCCAAACGTCGCTGCCCACCACTACTGCTCCTTTGGCGTTGGTGCAGATGGTAGCCACTCTCCCGCAAACACCTGGACACAGCACAACCACCCGCGCTTCTATCAAAGTGGCCACTGCAAGGTGAGCCACTTTGAGGTGAACCCAAGCTGGCGCAGTGCCTTCAGCACTGGCTCGTGGGATTACCACACGAGCTTGGGCTCGGGCATCTACTCGGAATCGGTGCGTGCGTACTACATCATTGACCACTACCACTCCTGGTTCCACTGCCACTCGACGAACTTCTTCTTCGGCTGGTGCAACTGGGGTCACTACCACACCAGTTACCACCCCCACTACCACTACTCCGGTTGGGCTGGCAGCCCCACCGTCAAGATCGACATCACGAACCCGACGACCGCCATCGGCGGCATCGCGGGCCCGTACGTCGACAACACGTACCTGACCAGCGACACCCGCATCGACCTGGTTGGAACGGACGCCCACTCGGGTGTTCGCGCCATCCAGTACAAGATCGACAACGGTGCCTGGCAGAGCTACTCCGGTGGCGCCTACATCGAGGGCGAAGACGGCCTGCACACCTTCACGTACAGGACCATCGACAACGTGGGCCTGATCGCTGAGAAGAGCCGCACGTTCATCCTGGACAACACCGGCCCCGTCGGTGAGATGATCTTCCCCGAGCGCAACTCGGCCACCTCGGACCAGTACGGTATCGAGACCTGCGACGGCAACCCGCGCGCTCGCGAGGCCGGCACGACGATGGCCGAGGTCCCGGTCGCCGAGACCGAGGCTGAGGCTGCCGCCCAGCAGGCCGCCGCTGGCGCCACCGCTGACCAGACGGCCAGCGACGCCGGTGCCGCTGCGGACGAGAACGCCGCGTGGGCCGGCGACCAGGCCGGCAACCCCGAGGCCCCTGAGGCTCCGGAAGCGCCCGAGGCCCCTGCGGCCCCTGAGACGCCGCCGGAAGCCGACCCGGTCCTCGCCGAGGTTCCCTCCGCGGATGCCCCTGAGGCTCCCGCAGTGGACACCGGCAGCGCCGAGGCCCCCGAGGCCAGCACGGGCGACATCTGCGACGGTCAGGTCATCGAGACCAGTGCCGGCCGCATCATCTTCCCGGCTGCTCCCGAGGCCCCTGAGGCTGAGGAGCCCGAGGCCCCCGAGGCCCCGGAGACCCCGGCTGAAGTGCAGGCCGCCATCGACGAGTCGGGCGCCGAGGCCCCTGAGGCTCCGGAAGCCCCCGAGGCTCCCGAGGCCCCTGAGGTCGACCCCGAGAACCCGCCCCAGTACGGCGTTGCCCAGCCCGTCTACGACGCCATGGATGGCGCTCCCGACGCCGAGGCAACCCTTGCCGAGAACGGTGTTGAGGCCCCTGAGGCTCCGGAAGCCCCCGAGGCGCCCGAGGC
>JBFJVP010000012.1:0-17928 GCA_041624075.1 Thermoplasmatota archaeon
ATGACGGGCTCGGGTGACCTGGGTGCGGCGGCGGTGGCGCAGCTCCTGCGTGCTACGTTGCCAGATCCGGCGCGTCCCGGTGTTCTGCGGGCAGCCCTTGTCTTGGGCTCCCTTGCGGCGGTCGCTATGCTTGCCTGGCTCGGGCGGGACGTTTGGCGGATCGCGGCCGGTCGAAGCGATGGGGTCAATCGGACCCTGCTGTACGACGGTGATTGCGGCTTCTGCCAGCGCTGGGTGGCTTGGTGTCATCGCCGCGGCGCGGGGTCCCGTGTATCGTTTGCTCCTTGTCAGGATGCTTCGCAGCTTCGCCAGCGCGCCGGCATCAGCCTCAACGACTGCTCCCACGCAGCTTTCTTGGTCGAAGAGGGCGCCGATGGCGCTCTGGGGCGCAGGCGGGGTGCAGGCGCCGTGGCTGGTGTCCTGGAACAGCTGCCGGGTTTCCGGCATGCCGGGCTGCGCTTGCTGGGTGGCCTCTACCGGCTCCAGGGCGTCCGTCACGTGGCAGACGCGGTGTACGCCTGGGTGGCAGCCAACCGGCACAGGATTGGCCGCGTCGCGTGCGATACGGGTGCCGCCGACGCCGACAGGTAGCGGGCGCCCCAGAGTTGCCTGTGAGTTGCCTGTGAGTCGTGTGCAGCCTGGGCTCGCGCTAGCGCGCCCGTTGCCAGCGGGGTGCAGGCGCGGCCTTGTGGCCCTTGTCCCCCGGCCCCGTTGGGGCTGCGGTGCCCTGGCGTAACATCCATTTTTCATCCAGCTCAACAGGTGCCCATGACGACCAGGTCCACTGGGTCCCTCGTGGCCCGGTTGGCGACGCTGGTGGTGGCGGCCTGGGCAGGCGCCGCGTGGCGACCCGCTCCCATGCCGGCAACTGGCAAGCGGGTGCTGCTGTACGATGCCGACTGCGCATGGTGCGAGCGTTGGCGCGACTGGGCTGTCCTGCACGGTGCCTGGCACACGATTCGCTTCGAGCCCTGCCTGCGTCAGAGCAACCTGCGCCACATGGCGGGCATCAGCGACGACGACTGCCAACGCTCTGCTTTCCTGATCGAAGGACCCGATCCGGATGGCAACATGGTGGTGGCCGAGGGCGCGGCCGCCGTGGCGGGCGTCCTGGCGGCTCTTCCGCACCCAGGCAACCTGGTCTTTCGCATGGCCGCCATGGCGTATCCGCTGCCTGGCATTCGCGCGGCTTCGGAGCGGGCCTACGACTGGGTGGCACGCAACCGCGACCGCCTGGGGCCCCGTAGCCGGCCGGCAGGGTCTTGAGCAGCAACGTTGGCTGGCCAAATGTGGCACGCATCGTTCTCTGGGACCTGGATGGCACGTTGCTGGACCCCAATGGCAGCATACGGGGTACCATCAATCGCGTCCTCGAAGAAGCGGGCTTTGCAGCCTTTGATCCCGGCGAGGTGCTGGTCGGCATGCCGTTGCGAGAAATCCTGCACCTGCGAACCCAGGACCCGGCCCGGGTCGAGGCGATGGTGGAGCGTTACCGGGAAGTGTTCACGACCCATTCGTGGCGCTTGGTGCGCTTCTACCCCGGCATGAAGGAGCTCCTGGGGCTTCTGCACGAGCGGGGAGTGCCCCAGGCCATCGTGACCACCAAGGGCGAAGGCGAAGCGACGCAACTGCTGCGCGACTTGGACATCCTGCACCTGTTCGACACCGTGGTGGGCGATGACGATGTCCGGCCCCTCAAGCCCGACCCGGCGCCGTTGGTGGCAGCCTGTGGCCGGCTGGGGCTGAGGCCCCGCGATGCCGTGATGGTCGGTGACACCGTGTACGATGTGGCCGCAGCCAAGGCCGCCGGCGCCTACGCCATTGGGGTCCTGTGGGGTCACGGGACGCGGCCCGGGCACGAGCAGGAGGGTGCCGACTGGATCGTGGAGGATGCGCAGGCGCTGGAGACAGCCCTGATGGCCCGGCTTGCCCCTAACGCGTGAGGTCGTAGCGCGCCAGTGTGGCCTGCGCCCTCTCGTGGGCCTCGTCGAACACGTCGCAGTACTCCTCGTAGCGGATGTGCTCGGGCAGGTGCAGTTCGCCGCTGGACGGCTCGTAGGTACCGTTGGGCAGCCAACGGTAGAGGTGGGCCAGGCCGTACAGGTCGAGGCTGCTGATGCACAGGGGCTTGGTGCGCTCGCCGCCGTCGCCGGCCGGGTCGCCATCCCCGTAGATGTACGGGTAGGGACTGTTCATCAGGTCGCCGCCACAGCCGGGGCTCCACGTGGTCGAGTGGCCCAGGCCCCAGGTGTGGGCGAACTCGTGCATGGTCACGCCGCGCACCTCGTGGGTCTCGGGGAAGTCAGGCTCCTGTTGGCCGGCGCGCTCTGAGTAGGCGAAGAGGCTCAGCAGGATGTACCGGTTGGAGTAGCGCACGATCTCGTCGGCGCCCAACTCCTCGATGGGCTCTTGGGTGTCGATGCCGGGCGCGATGGCGATGCCCCGGAACGCGGGGCCCGAGGTCTCAGCGTAGCCGATGATGATGTCGGCGCCCACCGGCAATGAACCCACGCCGTCGAAGATCTCTACGTAGACCGTCACGTTGTCCAGGTACGCGAATTCGGTGTAGTTCTCGATGAACCGGTCGATAGCCGGCTCCCACGCGTACATGCCCGCGAGGGTTGCCTCCAGGTACGCCATGCCGCTGCGGGACTGGTTGAATGGGTCTCCCAGGTCGCCGTGGGTCGGTGGCACCAGCACCACATGCGTGTCTGCGTTTCGGATCGACCCGCCGAAGATCAACTGGATCGGCTGCATCCCGATCACGTCCTCTCCCGGCGGCGGCGCCGGGCCGCCCGACTCGGTGAAGCAGGGGCCCGACAGCAGGGGCGGCAGCGGCAATTCAGGCCGGCCGGCCAGGGGGTCCGCCTCGTCGTCGCCAAGGCAGCCAGCCAAGCCCGCAACCACAAGCAGGGGGAGAGCCAGAAGGGTCTGGAACTTCATGGCCAGTTGAGCCGCCGTGGACAGCTTAGGCGTTGTTGTGGTGGCCTGGCGCTGCCCGGCCGGCGCCTAGCAACGGACCGGGGCCCCGGGCTCCCGAGTGAGTGTTCCGGGCATCCATCGACTCCTTGCCGGTTGGGTGCTGCGCGGGTCCATCGCGCCGGCAGCGCCGCTAGGCGCCCTTGGAAGCCGATTGCGGCCACCTGCCCGGCGACAGGCCTCAACCGGACTCGCAAGGCTGGCGCTTCGACGCAAACCGTATCAGGAGTCGCCCCTCCTGCCCGCCATGCGCATCCTCCCCGCTGCCGTGGCGCTCCTGCTGATGGCAACGACCTTCCTGGCCCCTGGGGCCACGGCCCAAGTGGACGCCAGCGCCGTCTGCATGACCAATCAGGCAACCGGCGGCGCCGGCGTGTCCGAGCCGCGCTACTTCTGTGAGGCCATGGACTCCGTGGGCTTCGTCCAGTTCGAACAGTTCGAGGCCGGCCTCGGCTACCTGGAGAAGACCTACCCCGACTACATCGACGTGAAGGTCATCGGTGAGTCGGTGCTCGGCCTGCCCATCTACTTCGTCGAGATCACCAACACGCTCAGCGACATGCCGCGAGCGGAGAAGCTCCAGGTCGGCTACTCGGCCAGCATCCACGCCAACGAGGCCGCCGGCCGCGAGGGCATGGTGCGCGTCATGGAGGACTTGGTGGCGGGCATCGGGCCCCACGGCGCCGAGCTCCGGCCGCTATTGGACCGCATGATCGTCAACGTCTGGTTCCCCAACCCCGACTCGTGGGCCAGCGGGGACTACTTTCGCCGCGACATGACCGGCGTCTTGGACGACCTGGCCCGCTTCGGGTTCCACCGCGAGAACGCGCTGGGGGTTGACCTGAACCGGGAATTCCCCAACCCCGGCTGGATCGAACCGGATCACACGCCCATGAGTGAACCCGAGTCCCAGGCGGTGGTCAAGGAGCTGCGGTTCAGTGGCAACCACACCAACCTGGTGGCGGGGGCCGACTTGCACGGCATGATCAACAGCCCCAACATGATCCGCATGATCATCCCCAACCAGGACTACGACTTCCGCCGCATGGTTCTGGTGGTGCGCCAACTGGAAACCATCCGCGAGCGGGTGGCCGCGGACCCGTCGTTCATCGAGTGGACCACGGTCGACCAAGTGGTGGCCGAGGCGGAGGGCCTGGAATTGCCCATCTGCGTCGAGGACCCCAGCAACGGCTTCGTCTGGAACGGCTGCCTGCGCCCCCGCGATGCCCACGGAGAACCGTTCCTGTGGGGCAGCAGGTGGGACCAGATCGGCTACACCGACAGTGGCTTCACCAGCGACTACCTGACCCTGAGCCCCCGCAGCCCAACGGGCGGCATGGGCGCCGTCGGCGGAATCACGGAGTTCGCCTACAGCCACGCGGTACCGGACAACAAGTACGTCGCCAAACTCACCGACATGCACGTCGCCGGCGTGCGCCAAATCGTTCGCACCCAGATGGAGATGGCCCTCAACCTGGAGAGTCCGGTGCTGACCGGCACCGGCGCCGTCGCCTACGCGTGGACCGATTCCTGGGTCACCAGCGACAACGACCCCATGGCGTACAAGGCCCCCAACGGCAAGGCGTTCGATGCCAACGACCCCGAAGCCCGCTTCGACTTCAACCAGGTGCCGTACAAGGTCTCCAACCTGAACTTCTGGCGCGACCTTGGACGCTTCACCCAAGACCCGGTTGACCCCCTCGATGCGGCCAAGGTGTCCCCTGGCACGTTGGCGGCTTACGAGCACTTCGCCATCACGGACCAAGCCCTTGACGGCCTCACGGATCGGCAGATCGATGACGTGGCCGACTGGGTCGCCGCCGGCGGACAACTCATCCTCACCGACGGCGCCGTGCAGTTCCTCGACCGAGCGGGCCTGACCGCAGGCGCCACGGCCCCCCTCTGCGTCTATGTGGGCCACAGCAACCTGGAAGCCATGGACCACCCGCTTCTGGAAGGCGTCACGTGGAATGCACGCGTAACCGGGGAAGCCAGCGCCACTGGCTTCAAGGCCAACCGCGGCCAAGACTGGAACTACCCCATGTGGGGCATCGGCCGGGCTGCCTTTGAAGCGGCCGGCGGCGAAGTCGTCGGCACCACCACGGGCCACGCCGGCCCGAGCAAAACGTGCACCAACGACTCCGAGGACCCCCTGGTCACGATGGGTCGCCTGCCCCACGGCCAAGGCTCCATCGACATCATCGGAGGCGCCCTGCCCCAGCCAACCCAGGCCTTCGACCACCGTTACGGCCTCGCCGACTACTCCGTAAGTGCCCTCACCTACTGGTTCGTGGCCAACAGCCTCGGCGGAGAAATCACCTGGCAAGCCCTCGACAAGCCGTTCGTTCCCACCTACGACTACGATCCGCTGTATGGGCAGAACGCCGGCGACCAAACGGTCGACGCAGCAACGCCTGCAGCACCATTGGTTCTAACGCTGGCGCTCATCGCAGCGGTCGCCGTCATGAGGCGCCGATCCGACTAGTTGCGCCCGTTCTTTCCCTTGGCGCCTGAACGCCTGGCGGGCGCAGCCACCTCAGCCACCACGACCTCTTCCTCGCTCTCTTCCTCTTCAAGCTCCTTTTCACGCAAGCCGATGATGGCAAACAAGCGCCGGTCGCGGGGCTTCAGGAGAATCAGCGCCAGGAATGCGCCAATCACGAAGGCCGAAGCCAGAACGTAGAGCCAGCCGAACACCCAGCGGGGCGGCTCAAGGCTGGCGGCATCGATCACGACGTTGGCCACGACGGCGATCAGGGCCGCCAGCAACAAGCTGACCACCAGGAATCGCCACAGCGTGGGAGGCTCCGCCGTGCGAGCCATTCCGGCCCCCTCAGCTGAAGTCCCAGAAGATCTGCATCAGCACGACGCCGATGATCGTGACAAACGTGAGCGCAATCACGAACATGGGCGGAATCTTGATGTTGTTGGTTTCCTCGGACTCGAAGTACCGGATCAAACCGGCGGCGGACTGGATACCGGGTCCTTCATTCTTCTTGGCCACGGGCGCTTCGAGACAGAAACACCTTCATAGCCTCTTCGGGAAAGGCGGGCGCCGTTCGGCGGGCGCCGACACGGGAGCCCGCGTGGCGTGGCCGGGTGCCGGACAGCGCGCCGATGGCTCCAAGTGCGCGTGGTTGGTAAGCTCGTTGCTCATGGAAGCCGAGCTGCTAGAGCTAGTGCGTCCGGTGTGGCCGCCGTTGCGTCACGTGCGCCGCGGCTGGGCTGCCCTGGACGCGTCGGAGCGCGCTGAGGTCGAGGCCCGCGTGGAAGCCGTCTTGGCCGATCACCAGTGGGGCCCTGGGGCCGCCCGCGACTCCTTGCGTCATTTCTTCACGTTCCTGGCGCAGGTGGAGACCATCGCCATCGAGATTCCCCTGCGCTTCCTGCCCCATGCGCCGGAGCACCTGCGGCCGACCCTGCGGCGGCAACTGGTGGACGAAGTGTTCCACTCTGTCCTCTTTGCCCGGTTGGCGCATGACTTGAGTCTCCCCGGCGGCCAGCCAACCGAGCCGTTGGCCAGCGCTGAGCGCTTGCTGGAGCGCATTCGCACGGAGCCCGATCTGGGGGTCTCTGCGACGCTGCTCAACTTGGTTGCCGAGGGCTGGATCGAGACTGTCTTCAAGCACGCGCTGCGCTGGAACGTGGCCAACAGGGTCTTTCAGGCGGTCCTGGAAGATGAGCAGCGGCACGTGCAGGAAGCGGATCTCTATACCCAGGCGTGGGACCCCCGCGTCGCCACGGCGGCCCTGCACGCCCTCGAGGAAGGGCTGCTGGAGGTTTCCGCCGAGCCGACCGTCGGCCTGGCCATGCTGGATCTGGCGGGCGAGGAGGCCTACCGGGCCATGTCGGAGGAACTGCGATGTGTGCATCGCCGGCACGTCGAGAGTGTCGGCTTGCAGCCGTCCCCCCGGTGGCAGGAGCTGGCCGAGACCCACTTCCCCGCGCCGCAGACGCGGCCACACGTGGTTGAGGATACGCCTTGGCGCCAACTCGCCCGCCGGGTCTGGGATGCGCCGCGTGACCCCTCCATGCAGGGGGAATTCACGGTACCCGTGGGTCACGTCCCCAAGCGCCTGTTGACGCCGGTATTGGTGTGCGCCCTGGGTCGGGCGTGGGCCAGGCAACCCCAACTCAACCGCGTCGTCATGCGTGACCGCCTGTGGCAATTGCCCCGGGTCAATGTGGGCGTGCGCGTGCTGCTGGATGACGGCGAATTGGCCACGGTGGTCGTCAGTGACGCCGACAAGCGCAGCGTGGCCGACGTTGGGCGGATCATTCGCGATGGCTTTGCCCAGATGCAGGCGCTGCGCCGCAACGCCAGGCGCGAAGGCTTGCAAGCGCCCCCTGCAGCAGCTCGTGATGTGGCCGATCTGGTGCCGCCATCGGAGGCCAGCTTCAGCGTTGCCTTGTCCAATCCCGGAAAGTTCGGACTTGTTTCCGGCGCCGGAGCCCTGTCAGGCGCCATCACGCCCAGCACCGACATCAGTGTCGGTCAACGCCGGCGGCTTCCGAAGTGGTACGGTGTTGCCTACCTGCCAGCGTGGCAGGTCAGCATGGGTTGCCTGCAGGATCACCGGGTCTTTGATGGCCGGGACGCAGGGGTTGCCATGCAGGCATTGCGGGAGCAATTGAGCAGAAAGGGGGTGCGGGCGATCCTGTCGGCGCCGGACACGTTGCCCGCCGTGGACGAGACGCCCACGTTTGACGATGCCTGGGTAGCGTCACTGCCGGCCGAGGTGCGCATGCTGGGCGCCGTCGGTTTTGGCAAGTATGCGCCCCTGATCATTGGCAGCGCCACGGTGGGTGCGGCGGCCGCCGTGGGCACCTACTGGCTGGTCCAGAACCTGCAGGATTCAGGGCAGCAGCAACAGCAGACGGTGGTCGTCGACTTGCGCGACCAGGATGCCTTTGGGGATGAGGGGGAACTGGCGGCAGAGAAGCACAAGAAGGAGCCGTAGGCGACGCGTCTACATGTGGGGAATCTGGGTGTCGATGCGACTGAGCTTGCCGCTGAGATCCATGATGTGCTCGGTGTCAAGGACTCGGTAGCAGTAGTAGTCGCAGTCCTCGCCCCAGTAGCGGTACTCGTAGTGCATGGTGAACGCGCCGTTGAACTCCAGCGTGAAGTGGAAGTCAATCTCCTCGCCGTAGCTGGGCGCAGCTTCGTTAAGCGTGCATTCCAGTCGCTGGCGATAGTCTCCAGTGCAGGAGGCGGTACGGCCCACGTAGGCTTGGGGGAACGGATCGGAGCAGTTGCCGCCGTAATGCCAGGCGAGCTCACCCAAGTCGCCGCTGTAGAGCAGGTTCAGCTCGCCATCGCCGCTGCAGGAGGTGTCGCTGTAGTCGTATGAGTCGAAGTGGGTACTCGTGACCTCAACGGAGCCGCCAGCCATGACCGGGGGTCGAATGGCGTCCGCCGGGCCGAGGATCATGAGCAGGCAGGCCAGCATGGCGGCAGCGCCGCGAAACCAGTTCATGCAGTCAACCCGTTGGGGTGCCAATTAACTTCGACGCAGGCCGCCTAGTTCAAGTGCAGTGGCGCGCCTGCCTCCGCCGGTCAAGCCCGCCGTCGCCTGCTGCCTGTGTCAGAACGCCAGGTGCGGTGCCAGCATCTGCGTCACATGGGCGTCATCCACGATCCGAGCAAACGCCTCCAAGTCGCTTGGCGCTGCTGCCTTGAGGCTCAAGGCACGCTTCTTGCCAATGCCGGGTAGGGCTTGGAGTTGCTTGAGTGACGCGGAGGGCACATGGAACGGAACCGGCACGCCGGTGAGGCTGCGTTGCCCGTGGTCGGTCACCAGGATGTCCACGAACCGCTCCACTTCCGTCTCGTACGGAATGCCGACCAGCAATGCGTATGTGGCAATCTGGCGGCCAAGGGTGAGGCCTGGCTCCACCTTCTCCAGGTAGACGGAGCGTAGCACCGTGCCTGCCGGGGCGACGGCCTGCAACAAGGCATGGTCGAACTCCTGGCGGATCGCCTTCTTCTGGGTGATGAACTTCTTGCGAAGCTTGGGCGCCACCGTTTCCTTCTGGCCGCGGATGGGCAGCAATTGGCGGATGTTGAGCCGCCGGATCTGCAACCCCGATGCCTTGAGCTGCATGAGCCAGTCCCAGTTCATCTGGTACGTCGCCGCCGTTTCCCCAGGCAAGCCGTAGAGCAGGTTGACGCCTGGCAGCAGGAACGGCAAGCCGCCCGGTCCCCGGTGGCCGCTGGCCTCGTTGAGGATGCGGATGGCTTGCATGGTCTGCTCGGGCGTGGCGTTCAGGTTGTTGGCCTCGTACACGGCCGGGTCGCAGGATTCGAGTCCGAAGGCCGCGATGTTGCCGTCGGTGCCGTAGTCCACGAGCAGCCGCGCGATGTCAAACGCCTCCTGGGGGTGCTCTGCCAGGACGGCGGGGTTGGCGTTGTCGATGTGCAGCACCCGTCGCTGGGGGGCGACTTCGGAGATGCCGGCCAGTAGCTTCTCGGTGGCGGCGACGTTGGGCTTGGGTTCGTCCGTTTCGCCCACCCCGATGGCCTTGTAGGTCCAGAAACAGGACTGGCCGCCCAACCTGAAGTGGCGCGCGCCGCCCTGGTAGAGCAGGTCCACTTCCTGGATGATGGACTCCTCTTCCCGGTACAGGGGCCGCGTGCGGGCGTCCTTGCAGAAGCCGCAGCCGCCGCTGACGAAGTGGACGCATCCCAGGAACGTTTCGATCTCCGGGAACACGATGCCGCGCGGGGCATCGGGGTGCTGGGCGACCACTTCGGCGCCCGCAACGGCGTGACGATCCCACTCGTCGGGGGTGCGCTTGCGGTTGACGACCGTTCGGCCAGCAAACAGGTCCGCGATGGCAGCGTCACCGTCGCGTGTGATCAAGTGATCTACATGGTCCCGCAGGGGATTGGCTCGCGTGGTGTGGTGGCCGCCGCCGTCATCAGCGAAGCCGAAGGCCGCGCAGGCACCAAACAGGATCCGTTCTCCCTTGAACTCGCGAAACAGCCGAACGGTTTCGGCGTGGGTGATGGGGGCACCGCGGAGGTACTTGCCGGGCACGACGGTGCTGGCCAGGATCGCCATGGCATCGCCTTCCAGGTGCTGGGGCTTGGCGCGCAGTTCGTCGATGGTGTGGTACTCCACCTCGCCGCCAGCCGCAACGGCGGCACCCGCAGCGTAGCGTGCAGCAGGGCTAATGTAGGGGGGTACGCCGAATGCGGACGGCTCGTCGACGTAGCCATCCACCAAGACGAGCTTCAAGGCGAGGCCTCCAGGCGCGCCGGCTGGGCGCGTGGCTCGCGGAGGGTGCCGTCGACGTTAGCCTGGTTCGCCACGGGCAATGCTGGCGCCGCCCAGCCAAGAGGCTTGCGGTGGAAGCCCCCTCAGGCGACCGGCTCCAACTCATCGAGCCATGGCACCTCTTTGCCACGGCCCCAGGAGTGAACCGTCGCCGCGCCGCCAGGAACGGGGACGCTGAGGGGGTTGCGGGGGTCGCTGCCTGCTGCCACTTCAGTGGGGTCGGAGAACAGGTCGCCATCCGTGTCCCGATCACGGGGGTCGCTGCGGTGGACGTACACCTCGGCGCCGTCGAGCAGGGTGTCGTCGTCGGTGTCCTGGTCCAGGGGGTCGCTACGGAAACGGTAGACCTCATCGCCATCCAGCAGGCCGTCCTGATCCGTGTCCGGTTCGCGGGCGTCGGTGCCGCGTGCACGCTCGTCCACATCATCCAGGCCGTCGCCATCCACATCGGGATCGCAGGCGTCGCCGATGAAGTCCCCGTCCAGGTCCTCCTGGAGGGGATCTGGGGTGTCGGGGCAAACGTCCAGCCAACCGGGCACGCCGTCGTCATCCTCGGCGGGCAGGAACCGGTAGGCAGAGCCCGATTCATCACCCGCATGGTCGTCAAAGGCTGCTCCCACGGCAACCAAGGTGCCACTGATGGCCACGGAATGGCCGAAGGCGTGCCCCTCTCCCGGCACTGGGGCCTGCAAGACGGCACGCTGGCGCCATGTGCTGCCGTCGTGGACATACACGGTGGCTTGGCCCGTGTCTGGAGCGCCCGCGTCGGCGTGCGGCGCGCCCACGACGAGCAATCCATCTCCAAGGGCAACAGCATGGCCGCTCCACTGGTCACGGCCCGATGCGGGGAGGAATTGCTGCTCCAACGTCCACTCTCCCGCTTCGTTCTCCTGGTACAGGTAAGCTGCACCGGCGTCGTCACCCGCCGCGTCGTTCAGGTGAGCGCCTACCAACGCGCGGCCGCCGTACACGGCCACGGACTCGCCGAACCGATCGCCAGTCCCGGCGCCCGCCAGCATGGCCACCTGGGTCCAGGCGCGGTCGGGTCCCGCCGGCTTGAACACGTACGCGGCACCGCTCTCGTGGCCCGTTGCGTCGGCCCTGTGGGCACCAACCACGGCCCGGCCATCATCCAAGGCCACGCTCCAGCCAAACTCAGCGTAGGCATCCGGATCGCTGGCGTACAGCACCTGTTGCAGGCTCCATCCATCGGCGCCGCGCTGGTAGACATGGGCTGCTCCCGCGTTGGTTGCCTGCTCGTCGTCGCATTGCACGCCGACGATGAGGGTGTCGCCGTGCAGGGCGACCGCGCGCCCGAAACGATCCCGGGGCTCGCCCGACGCGGCAGTCAGGCGCTGCTCAAGCCCCCAGTCCTCCCCGAAAGAGTCCCACGCAAAAACGTACACGGCGCCGCCGCGCCCCGAGTCGTCGAAGTACGGCGCGCCGACGGCTATGCGACCGTTGTGAATGCCAACACTCCAGCCGAATCGGTCCTGCTGGCCGCTGGCGTCGGGAGCCGTCAGTTTCGCCTCATGGACCAAGCCATCCGGCATCACTCGAAACACATGCACCGAGCCTGAGTTGCTGCCGGCGTCCGTCGCCTCGCCGGGACTCCCTATCACGACGTGGGTTCCGTCTGTTGCAACGGCGTGGCCAAACGTATTCCACGCGGCCGCATCCGGCGCAACCACCTGTGCCTCCGCGACGCCGGGTGGCGCGGCTGCCGCCGGCGCCCAGGCGCACATCAGCAGCAGGATCAAGAAAGCGGGCCGCCAGGCATGAAGCCCGCGTCCGCGCGCAGTTGACATCATGGTATCGGGCCCATCGCGGTCTGGTGGGTCGGGGGAGATGGAAGAGGGAAGCTGTGTTGGAACGATGCTCGTCAGTAGCCGCCGCCTTGGCCGGGCTCCGTGGGGATCGTCCAGCCGTAGTCTGGGCCGCCGTCGTTCCAGGCGCGCTCCCAGAGCAATTGGCCGATGCCGCGGCCGCTCTCGACGCCCTGGTCGTTGTCGTGGCGGAAGTGGATGCCGCCGTAGTAGCGAGCCATTGCTGCCTCGGTTTGGTAGGCGTTGAACTCGCGCGCATCGTCTGGGAAGAAGAACTTCAGCACCTCCTGGCCGGCACCCGTGAAGGTTGAGTGCCCGGAGATGTAGCCGGGGAACGGCGGCGTGGCCGCGTAGCTGAGCCAGCAGCCACCGTACACGAAGTGGGGGTCCTCGAAGCCGTCGCACAGGCCAGCGTCGGTGTCCCAGTTGTGGCGCCGGATGGCCTGGATGGGGCGGTCCCACCAGTATGTGAACTTCGTGTCCCACGCGGAGATTGCCGCGTCGGCAACGGCGACGCCCTCGTAGGCCATCACGCGGGCGGATTCCAGCGTGCTGAGGCCGTACTCGCTCGCCTTCTTCAGGGCGATCTCCAAGTTCTGGCCGGGGGGCGTGACGGTGCCCTGGCCCGCTTCCCAGAACGCGCTGATGTCGCGCTGGCGGAAGGTGAGGTCGAGGCTCATCTCGAACAGGTCACGGTACTCGGCCATGTATTCGGGGCCGTCGCACTCCGGCGGCGGAGGGGCACGGAACTGGTCGCCGCTGTCCATGATCCAGGGGCGCACGTCGCCCCACAGGGGCAGCAGCGGGCCGCCGAAGCCGTGGCCCTCGTTGTCAACGGGCACTGGAATCCAGTGGCAGGGGGTGTCCTGGATCCGCTGGCGGCGGTCTCCGTTGGGGTCCCACACGTCATCGTACCCGTCGTCGGCGCGGCCTTCCAAGGCCGCTTGGGCGACGGCGCGGCCAAGGGCGAGGCCGGCCTCCACGTCGCTCACGTAGTTCATGCCGGCGTAGACGCGGCTCATGGCGGCTTGGCTCGCCATCTCGACGAAGCGACCTTCGGGTTCTTCAGGAACTGGGAAGAACTGGCGGAAAAGCACCTCGGCCACACCTGCGACGACGGCATGCTCGCTCGGGTAGCTGGGCACGGGCCGCGTGTCGAGCATGGGCTCGATGGCAGGGTTGACCATGTGGGGAGGCAGCCGCAGGTAGCAGTACTTGGCCTGCCAGGCGAGCACCAGCGCGTCGAACATGGTGGTCTCGAGCAGGGCCATTTCACGTGACAGGATTGGCGGGTTACGCTTGGCGTTCTTGTCCGCGTGCAGGACGATCAGGTCCAGGTACGTCTCCGTCCAGCGCTTGCCGGCGGCGCCGTCGTCCCAGTAACGGGCCTGGGTGGCCTCGTCTGAGGTGCGCTCCTGCGTCATCAGCAGGACGTCGGCGGCTTCTGCGGCGTTTTCAGCGCTTAGCGTTGCCGGCGGGGGCGGGAGGGCGAAATCAGCCTGGTGTACCGCATCCACATGCCATGTCTGCCAGGACCCGCCGTCGGGGTTCTCCGTGAAGTCGACCAATCCAAGTTGGGCCAGGCGAGCCGGGACCGGGTCGTTGCTGGCGCAGGTGTCCATCTGGACCGACACATCGGATGATGCTCCCGCGTCCAGGGCACTCAGACGCTGGATGAGGGCTTCCATCGGGTCGTCTGTGCTGCTGGTAATCGATCCGGTCAGGGGGACCGTCACCATCAGCAAGAGCATGCTCATCGCCACCAAGCGTGGCGTTCTGTTGATTTTCGTATCTACCAAGGCAACCAACCTCGCTGCCTCCCGGGCCCGGTTGCTTTGCAGCCGGCCCCGAACAGGTGCGGTTGAACAAGACCTTCAACCCCTTAAGTGCTTGCTCGACATGTTAATGAGTGGTCTTGGGGTTGAATATTGGCCGGTGGCCTTGACACCGGATGGCCCGCCGGGGTCAGGTTGGAGTGGTTGTGATGCTATCTCATGTGCGCAGACCCGTCTTCGTAGCAGTGGCAACGCTGCTGTTGGCCGTCATCCTGCAAGTGCCCGCCACGTCGCTTGCCAACAACGGTGGGCCTGTTGCTGGCCTGCCCCTGTACGCCGATGTGACACAAGCTGCGGGGCTGGGCGGCTACCTGCACGCCGGCTACCTCGGCCCCGAAGGCGGCCTGTCGGACGCCTACTTCCCCGATATCATGGGCCCCGGTGCCTGTTGGCTTGACGCCGACGGGGACGGCGACCTGGATGTCTTCATCCCCAACAACCGCTACATGAGCCAGCCCGAGCGCAACCAACGCGACCCCCGGGCTGCACTCTACATCAACGATGGAGGCCGCTTCACCGACATGGCCGCTACTGCCGGTGCGGACCTGGCCGGCCACTACATGGGCTGCAGCGCAGCCGACTACGACAACGATGGCGACACGGACCTCTACGTCACGGGCTACGGCGGAAACACCCTCCTTGAGAATGACGCGGGCGCCTTCTCCGACGTGACCCACGTGGCGGGGGTGCGCGATGCCATGTGCGGCGAGTTCGCTTGCTGGTCGTCCAGCGCCAACTGGTTCGACGCCGACGCGGATGGTTGTCTCGATCTCTTCGTGGGCCACTTCGGCGACTTTGACCCCAATAACCCCCCTGGCACCAATGGCCCCGAATACGCGCCGGGCCAGGCCAACTCCTTCTTCTACGGTCACTGTGACGGCACCTTCACGGAGGCCACCCAAGCGGCAGGCCTCGACGCTGAACGCTCCAACACCTGGGCCAGCGTGGCTGCCGACCTGGACGGGGACGGCGACCTGGACTTGTACGTCGCCAACGACGGCGACGCCAACGACCTCTACGAGGGCAACGGTGATGGCACGTTCACGCGCCGCGCCCGAAGCGCCGCCAACGACGTGCGACACGGCATGGGCGCTGCGACTGCGGACTACGATGGCGACGGACGACTGGATCTGGCGGTGACCAACTTCGTTGGCGAGCTCAACGGCATCTACCGGGCTGTGGCCGCCGACTACGTAGACGAAGGCGCAACGGGCGACTTGGAGGCCGCACGCGACTGGAGCGGCTGGGCGGTGCACTTCCTTGATGCCAACAACGATGCGCGTCCCGACCTGATGGTGGTCAACGGCATGACGGAACGAATCCCCGAGTTCCACCTCGAAGAACCCCTCCAGCTTTTCTTCAACGACGGAGGAACCTTCCGTCAGGCCAGCCACCTGCTTGGCGAGGCCTTCCAACAACCCCTCGTCGGCCGGGGCGCCGCCTGGGCTGACTACGACGACGACGGCGACATGGATGTTCTCGTGGGACAGGCCGGTGAGAATCCGGTCAAGCTGTTACAGGCCCAGCGCACGCCCGGCAATTTCCTGACGATCAGCCTCGTGGGCGGGTCGGGCATGAACCTGGATGCCATCGGCGCCACGGTAACCGTCACGTCGCCAGGCAACCCCGACCAGAAGCAAGTGCGCACCGCGGGCTCCGGCTTCCTGAGCAGCAACGACCCTCGGCTGCACTTCGGCTTGGGGGCAGCACGCACCGCAGACGTCACCGTCACGTGGCCGGACGGATCGCAACAAGGCTGGCTCGATGTACCTGCCAACCGCTTCGTGAGGCTCACCGCCGGTGAACCCGAACCCCAGGTGCTGGCCGCACGGCCGTTCGTCCAAGTTTCTGGTCCGGCCCTCGCTCAGCGCCTCAGCCCGGCCGAGTTCACGGCACACCTCGAGGCCCCGGATGGTGCCGAGATCCAGTCCGTTTCCTGGGATTTCGGCGAGGCGACGGCCGCTGGATCCACGGCAACCCATCGTTTCACCGATGTCGGGCAACAAGTCGTCTATGCCACGATCACGGATACCACGGGGCGTCAGACCACGGCAGCCTTTGCCGTCACGGCATGGGATGACATCCACGCCCATGTGGACATGGTTGCAGGGCTTTTCTTGCCCCACGAAAACCCGCGAGGCGTGGTCCATGTGGCCTTCTCTAACGGCGATCCCGTCTCGGGAGCGCACGTGGGCCTGGAGGCTCGACCACAAGCCATCGACCCCGCAGCCGGGGATGCGGCCGAAGCCCTGCCTTACTTCATGCAGGAACTGGCCGGCCGTGTGCCCCTGCAAGTTAGTGGAACAACCGGTGCCGATGGCACCTTCCGGTTTGTGCTGCCGCACACATTCAAGCTCCAGACGGGCGCTGGCACGCTGGCCTTCACGCACCCAGGCGAGTACCGCGTCCTGGCTGATGGATCCGTGCGCGGCCAGGCGGTCCTGGCAGGCGCCTCCGAATACTCGGTGCTCCTGCCCCCGCTGGCAAGCTAGGGTGGCTCACCGGGCCCCGGCGGGGGTGGCCTCGGCTGGACTGCCACGCGGGCACCGTCGGTGGGAGATTGGCCTCTGTGGCATGCTTGGCGGGGCCACGACAGGCCTGGGGGCGCGACGTCGCACGGCAGCTCACGGCACGGGCCCGCTCCCCGTTGGCTGGGGCTCTGGCCAATGGCGGCGCAGAAGGGCCACCCCGCGTTGAACGGACCTGGTGTCTGGGTCTCGGGCGTTCTGCTACATGGTTACGATGCTTGCCAAGCGGGGGTGCCCGGGTGCGTCGTGCGGCCGCCGGGCGCCCTTCGGGTGGCTCAGGATCGGCGATGCGACGTGCGGCGCCACCGGGCGCCGGTGACAAAAAAATGAGAGTCGGGCCGATGGCCGGGGGGTTGAGGAGGCCGAGGGAGCATTCAGGTTTAGGCAACCAGATCGTCGGCGGCAACGGTCCACGGGCTGCCCAGTTCCATCCAGAAGTTGCAGCGATCCCACCAGACGTAGTTCTGGCAAGTTACCGCCTCGGGTTGCTAGCCGGGCAGGTCGTTGGACTCCTCGTACACCTGCTTGCTGGGCAGCGGCGCCGTGTAGGGGTTCGCCACGAAGCCATCCATGGGGGCCGAGCGCCAGTAGAACATGGGCGTCGATGCATCAGGCAGCGGGGTCGCTTCGTAATCGGTCCCGGACAGGCGCGTCCGGCCGTGCTTGACGAAGCACCAGACGCGGCGTTCGTCGTCGTCGCCGCATTCACCAAACGGGTAGGGGTCTGACTCGGCGTTCGGGCATTCTGCTGCGGCGACCGGTGGTGCGCCTGCGATGCCAGCCATCGTGGCGATCAGTAATCCAACCAACCAGCTCGAATTGAACTTCTTCTTCAACCCAACAACCTCCACTACAACCCGTACAAGTCGGGGTGTCTAAAGGGTTCGCCTGGCCGGGCGGGCCCTTGGGAGACGTCGGGGTGATCGGACCAGGCGCGGGCGTGGCGCGACGGGCGCGCCAGATGGCGTCCGGCGTGCTTGATTGGCAACGCGTGGGGGGGCGCAGGGCTCCTGCTGCGTGTCTCTGTGTGAGTTGCACAATCACAATGCTTATCAAATGTCGAACGTTCGAAGAACGTGCAAGGCGGTTTCCCAACCGAACCGCCGGCCAACCACCAACCGAACACCAACCAACCCCCCGGGGGCCGGCAAGCGCCGTTTTCTGCTGCTGGCCCCCGGAACCAACCCGGGTCAAGGTGCCGGTCCCACAATTTCTGCGCGCTCAGGCCGTCGTCGGCGCTGGCGCTGTACCAAAAACCGGTCCAAGGCCAGAAATTGACGACGGGCCGGCCTGCTCCTGTAGCCGCTCAAGCCGGCAAGCCATCTCCACCAATCCCTGGCGCAGAACCTCCTCAGGGGTGTGGCCAAAGCGCTCTGCGGCCATCAACAGCAGCGCGTGTTCGTCGTCGCTCAAGTCAAGCTTCAAGCAATGGCGCCGAAGTGGATCATCCATGGGCCCAAATGTCCGGGGCCAGTCA
>JBFJVP010000013.1:0-17886 GCA_041624075.1 Thermoplasmatota archaeon
ATCGCCGCTGGCTTGCACTTTGCGTTCATCATCAGGGCCGTGCCGGTGGCGTAGCCCGACCCGGTGGCTGGCTTGGACCCTTAGCCCAGATTCGGCATCCTGAACTCCGGCGGCTTGCCGCCGTCGCCAGCGATCTCAGTCCAGGGCACGGGCCGGGGCTCGTCGAGGGGGCTCAGGATGAGTCCGCTGCGCAGCTTGGGAATGAAGAACGTGGATTTCTGGGGCATGACGTGGCCGGCTTGGCTGACATCGAGCACGGAGTGGACGGGGATGCGGGGCGGCAGGATCGCCATCTGGGCCTTCCCGCTGCGGACGGCCTCCACGGCTTCGGCGTCTTCGCGGGTGTAACTGATGTGGTCTTCCAGATTATCCTGTGTGATGCCCCAGCAATCGCGCAGCAGACGCTCGTGGAGCCGCGTGATGGACAGATTGTCCAGGGGGCCGCGTCCCTCGTCAATGGCCTTGTCTGCCTTCAGGCGAAGGACGTGGATGCAGCCTTCCGAGATGGCGTCGGCGTGCAGCAGTACGAAGGCTTCCCCTTCCGTCGCCGCCGCAGGCAGTTCCCGGGGGTCGCCTGAGGGCACCTCCATGGCCTCAATGTCAAAGTTGGGGCCGGCGGCTGCCAGGGCGGTTTCCAGGTCCATGTCGAGGCCCCGCAGGAGGCGGTGGGTGGGGTCGATGCGGATGCCGGGGTCTTGGTCTCGCACCAGGACGGCCAGCACGGAGCCATCCTCCTGGCGGCCGGTCTCAGTGTAGTGGTTGACGGCGGTCTGGTAGCGGTGGTGGCCGTCGGCGATGACCAGCTTCTTGTCCTCGAACTGCGCCACGACCTCGCCAACGCCCTCTGCACGGGTCACGGGCGCCACCACATGGCGGTAACCCTGTTCGTCGGTGAAGTCTAGGATGGGTTCGTCCTCGTTGCTGGCCAGCACCTCGTCCACCCAGCCGCGCTCGTCGCGGTACAAGAGCTGGATCGGCTCTGTGTCGCACGAGGTCGCCTTGCGCAGGTTGAGGCGGTCCACCTTGGCCTTCTTCAGTGTCGCCTCGTGGCGGCGCACCTCGTCATACTTGGGGTCGACGGCCACGCGCGCGAAGAAGCCCCTCATCGTGTGCGCGGTTCCTGCGCTGTCCCGGTAGTGAACCGTGTAGGTGTAGAATCCGGGTTGTTGGTCGCGCTCAAAGGCGCCGGTTTCCAGCCATTGGTCGATAGCCGCCGCCGCATCCGCGTACCCGGCACTGGTCTGCTCGGGCAGGATCACCCGCACGATGTTGTGCGGCTCGGCCGCCGCGTACGCCGCCCTCTGCTCAGGGCTGATGACATCGTAAGGGGGACTGGTGACCTTCGCCGCATCGAGCCGGGATGCGTAATGGATGGCCCTCAGGGGGGCGATCGCGACCATGGTTCGCGCGACCCGGCCTCGGCCTATGGGCGTTTCGACGGGGGACCAAAGCGTTGGCGGGCTCGCTGGCTCACCATGTCCGCAAGGCGCTGGACGGCCGGGTAGGCCACGATCACGGTGGCGCGCTGCTCGTGCTGGCCGTACCGCTGAACCAGTACGTCCGCCATCTGGTCGTAGCGGGCATAGACGGCGTCGCGCAGCTCGGGCAGCCGAACGATGTAGGTGGTCAGCAGCTTCTCCAGGGCGGCACGGGGTCCCGGCGCGTCGAAGCCCTCGCGCCGAATCATCTTGTCCAACGCCTTGAGGCCCTTGCGACCCTTGGGCGGAGCTGGCGGTTCGGTGAGCAGGATGGGCGTCACTGGGACTCCTTGGGCCTCCGCCCAGCCCGCTAGCGCCACCCACGCAGCATTGGGTTGGGCGGGGCAGTAGGGAACCAGTCGATCGTAGAAGCGCGCCTCGAGGGGGGTCAACCCGCTGGGCTTGTGGCGCAGCGTTTCCCATTCCGCCGCCGTCATGGCCACCTCGATGCGCCGGGGTGCCATGGCTTGCAGTTGTGCCAAGAGGGGCGCCACCTCGCGGGCGTCGTGGGCGACCACGCCCACGATCTGCAGGCGGGATGGTCCAACGGCCACGAACCGCTGCATGCTACCGCGTGAAGCTGCCGGCGTCGTTCAGGGGGCCCGTGACGGTCTTCCAGCGACCCTCCAGGTGCTCGGCCCGGTACTCCAGGTAGCGCCTGGCGTTGGCCCACGTGGCGCGAGCAATGGCATCGTTGTCCTCGCGTACGACGCGGCAAGGGGAGCCCACGGCCAGACTGCGCGGAGGCACCTCGAAGTTATCCGGCACCAGGCTCAGGGCTCCCACCAGTGCGCGTTCGCCCACCACGGCACCGTTGAGCACCACCGCGTTCATTCCAATTAGTGCGTGGTCGCCGATGGTGCAGCCATGGATGATTGCGCCGTGGCCCACGGACACCTCCTCACCGATGATCGTCGGCTGGCCCTTCTCCGTGTGCACCACGCAGCAGTCCTGGATGTTGGTGCCTCGACCCACCGTGATGGGGTCGATGTCCCCCCGCAGCACTGCGTTGGGGCCGATGAAGCAGTCGGGCCCGATGGTCACCTGGCCAATCACGATGGCGCCTGGGGCCAACACGGCGCTCGGGTCAATATCGGGCCCCACGGGATCGCCTTCAAGCTTGCTGGACACAACCGTTAAGGTCGCGCGCTGGCCTAAAAAGCCCTACCCATGGAAGCGACCCCCTTCGCACGCCTGGCCACTGCCCTTCTGCTGCTGGTCCCGCTTGCCGGCTGCTTCGGAGGCGACTCCCCGGCGCCAGAGCCCGTGGCTCCCGCCGAAGAGGAGCCACCGTTGACCATCGAGCAATTCGAGGACCCCAACCACTACTGCGTGGTCAACGGGTTCCGTGACCGCGTCCACGCCCCTGATCTGGAAGGCAACCCCTGGGAATTGGGGCAGTGGTGGACGTACGACCTGCAATTGGGCGACGCCGCTCCCTCGACCACCAAGCTGGTGTACTACGGCGACCAGGACCAGGGGGCGCACTACATGGTTGGAACGCCCACCCGCGACGAAGCGCTCGTTCACGCGCTCTTCTCCACCAATCCCATGATTGGACGCATCCACGCCGCTCTCTACTCGCCCCATGAGTCCGGCGACCACGCTGACATGTTCCACTTCCCCCTGTGTGAGGGAAGCACTTGGTCGACCATGTTCTTTGGCGAAACCTTCACCTTGACGGCGGCCAAGGCCATGCTGGACTTGCCCCAGCCCGTGGGCCGCTCGCCGGGCTTCATCATCAACGGCACCAGCAACGCCGGCAGCCAACTCACCCTTACGTACAGTCTCCCGGCCCAGTGGTTCACACTCATCGACTTGCGGCGGGCGGATGACGCCTCCCAAAATGTCCTCATGCAACTGAAGGAACTGGGCAATGGCCACGCGGGCGAGGCCTTCTTCCTGCGTGCTCAGCAGGACTTCGTCATGGCACTGGGCGGCTCCCTGCTGCCCCGCAACGAGACCGCCCTCGTACGGGATGATGGCAAGGACGGCCTCTACGATACGCTGGGCATCTACCTCAGCCTGGCTCGCACCGGTGGCAGCGGCGAGTTCATGCTGGAACTGGTGGATCCCTCCGGAACTACCCAGATCAACGCCAGCATCGGTGACCTGTCGGGCCAGGACCGGGTCGAGCTGCTGCTGGAGATTCCGTACCAGAGCGGCACATGGACCGTGCGCCAGACGCTGCTTCCGCCCGCGGAGGGAACGCTACCCCAACTCTTCGAGTACACCGGCCAACTGCGCGTCGTCTCCATCTATGACCGCAGCGGCTCGGTCTAGCCCATCCAGGGCCAAACACGTCTGGCGCTCGCAGCCTTCCCACGCTATTCCTTGGCAGCACCCACGCCGGGCTGGGGCGGCATGCGCCTCAAATCGAAATCATGGCCGCGAGCACACACGATGATGCCCTCCCGGCGCGGCAGAACCGGGTCGCCGCACGTCGGGCACCGGGCCGTTCGGAAGAACCGCTCAATCCAAGCCTGGCGAACCTGGGGAACGTCGGCGTTGGCGACCGCCTGATCCAGCGCTCCCTGGGTAGCGTCGTCGTCTGCAAACAGCTTCAGCGAAGCCAAATCGACGCGCCCCCGGGGCTCGGCCGGCTTGGCCCTCATGATCAGAACCTGGCCCGCAACGATACCGGCCACCAAGCCTCCAATGTGGGCCCAGTAAGCGGTGTTGTCCCCTGGGGTTCGCAGGGCCACCAAGAGGAACTGCAAGGCGCCAAACATGAAGGCCCCATAGATCACCCGCATGCGCACCAGGATCATGATGGGCAACGGTACGGGAATCGCGATGACCTGATTCGGATAGGACGCGGCAAAAGCGCCGATGATGCCAAACACCGCACCCGACGCCCCCATCAACAGACTGGGCTCGCCCCACATGGTGCCAACCTGGGCCAATGCCGCCACCAGGCCCGTGGCCAGGTAGATCATCAGGAAGCGCCGATGGCCGATGCGGTCCTCAAAGGGCAGGGCAAAGGCGAGCAGGATGACGATGTTGCCCAGAAGGTGCCACCCGTCGGCATGAACGAACATGCTGGTCAGCAACTGCAGGAACGCCATGGGCTCGCCGGCGGCCAGCCAATCGTTGTGAAGCGCCAATTCCCACTTGATGGCTGAGATGGACTCCCCGCCGAACACGTAATGGGTGCCGAAAAGGCTCAACGCGAAGATCAGTAGGTTGGCCATCACCAGGACGCCAACGACCAGTACGCGCTTGGTCCACGCAAGAAACAGCGCGGCGGCAATGATGGCGAGTGCAATCAGAGATACGGCGCTCAACATGCCTGGACCTGGGTCGAACCAGGCGGCGGCCCCCGAAAAGGGTTGGGACGTGGGAGCGGTCCCCCTGTGGGGCGCTGTGCGCAGCCGGATGCGGCGCCGGATAGGTTCATACCCGACTGACCTGTGTCATCGGTGGTTGACATGGTTCGCAGGCATCTGACTCTAGCGCTAGCACTTCTCATGGCGGTACCTGCCGGCTTGACGGCGGCCACCGTATTTCCCCAGCATGCAGCCGTCGAGGTGGCCTTGGCGGCTGACGGCGTCGAGGCGACGATCATTCGTGATCAATGGGGCGTGCCGCACATCTACGCCGAGGACCAGTATTCCCTGTTCTACGCCAATGGGTACGCCCAGGCGCAGGACCGGTTGGCCCAGATGGACGTGTTGCGGCACGTTGGCAAGGGAACCTCCGCCGAGTTGATTGGGCCGGCTGGCCTGGAGTTGGATCTGGTGACGCGGCGGGAACTCTACACGGATGCCGAACGGGCCCAAGCATTCGAGGAACTCGACCCTGTCTGGCAGGATGCCTTCACGGCCTTCGCTGCCGGCGTCAACCAATGGATCGACGAGATCCTGCTCGATCCAAGCAAGATGCCCGTGGAGTACCCTGCCCTCGCGGAGGTCCCTGAACCCTGGGACCCCAAGGACACGCTGGCCATCGCCCAGTACCTGCTGGATGTCTTTGGCCGAGGCAGCGGCGGCGGCGAGGCTCGCAACGCCCAGATGCTTCACCAACTGAAGCAACTACTGGGCGATGAGGCTGGAGCCGAGGCGTTCGGGGATCTGGTCTGGGCCTACCGCGAGGACACCTACACGACGATCAAGCCCCGCGACATGCCCGGCGCAGGCACGACGGTCTGGGCGCCGCTGGCGCAGGAGATGCCCCACGACTTGTCCGACCTTGAGGCGCTTGAGGGGCCCCAGTTCGAGGCCTACATGGCCGGCGTGGGCTCGGAGGATGTGGCTGACACCACTGCCCCCATCCACGAAACGCTGGCTGCGCTGGGCTGGCCCATGAAGTTTGGCTCCAATGCCCAGACCGTGGGTGCCCAGCACGCAGCCAACGGCAAGCCGCTACTCTACGGCGGCCCCCAAATGGCCTACTACGCACCCATGATCCCCTACGAGCTGGGCCTCCACGGCGCCGGCTATGAGGCGGTCGGAATGGGTGTCGCTGGCACCCCGGGTGTCATCATCGGCCGCGGCCCCAGCCACTCGTGGACAGTCACTAGCGGCTCCGTGGACCAAGTGGACATGGTGGTGGAGAAGCTGGTCGACCACGACACCTACCTGATCGACGGACAGGAAGTGGACATGGACTGCCGCACCGAAACCCACCTGGTGCGCCCCGGCCCCGCCGACTTTGCGCCGGCAGCCGACCCCAACTGGCGACCCCCCATGCCCGACGTGGTAACCCAAGAGGTCTGCCGCACCGTCCACGGCCCCGTGCTGGCACGCACCGACGATGGACAGTATGCGTTTGCCAGCCACCGCAGCTACCGCGGCGACGAAGCACGCAGCGGTGTCCTGTGGCTACAGATCGGCACCACGCGCAGCATTGAGGACATCCAGAATCTGTTGGAGAGCTTCCGGTTCACGTTCAACTTCAACGTCGTGGAAGAGTCCGGCGACATTGCCTACCTGCATGTGGGCGCCCAACCCATTCGGGATGACCGCCTCGACCCGCGCCTGCCCCGCCCCGGATGGGATTCCAGCTACGAATGGAAGGGCTTCCTCACCGGCCGCGCCCTGCCCCACGTCATCAACCCCGAGAGTGGCTACACGGTGAACTGGAACAACAACCCTGCCGTCGGCTTCCCCACGGGAGACATCTACGAAAAATGGGGTGGCATGCAACGCGCCCAACTCATGGATGAACTGCTCACCGCCAAGATGGCCGAGGGCCCACTCACCATGGACGACCTGCGCCAGGTGCACTTCGACGCCAGCACCCGCGACCCGTACGGCGACGAATTCTACGGCCTCATGCGCGGCGCCGCCGTTGCGGTTGCCGGCGAGGACTCCAGGGCCGTGGCAGCCATCGACGAATGGGCCGCCACCGGGTTCTTCTACGGCGGCTACGAGAGCTACAACGGCCAACTGCTGCACGGCGGCGTCTACGCCGACACGATGCCCGACGGCATGGCCCTGTACGAACTCTGGCGCAGCGAACTCCAGACCCTCGTCTTCGAGGACGAACTGGGCTCCAACATGCGGGACCTGGGCTGGAATCCGCCGGAAACCAGCGACCCCCACGCCGCCGACCACGGCCGTGAAGACAACAAGCACAGCATCCTGTTCGACGCCATGCGAGGCATCTCCAGCCACAACTGGTGCGACGACATCACCACCGATGCCCCAGAGACGTGCGAGGACATGGCGGCCCAAGCGATGGCACGGGCGCTGAATTCCGATGCTGCCTGGCAGGACCTGCCCAACCGAATCAGCAAATTCGTAGCTCTGGGCGCCGCGCCGGCATTCGAGATCCCCATGACCAACCGGCCCAGCCACCAAGCCTTCTACGACTGGGGCCTGCCTGAAGGGCCTTCGCGCAGCCGCAATGCCTTGCCACCCGGCGCCAGTGGCCACATCACCGGCACCGACTACCTGATGATTCAGGGCTGGCGTGAAGGCATCCCGGGCGCCAATGCCCCACCTCACCTAGCCGACCAATTGGACTTGTACGTCAACTTCCAGGACAAGCCCCTGTTGTTCACTCGCGAGGCCGTGGAAGCCTTTGAGGAAAGCCGCACAGTGCTGAACTAGCACTCATGCGGAGGGAGAAAATGGGCAACGGCGCCGGGCCACCGCATCGATGGCCCGGCCCTGCCAGCCGGAGCCGCTGGCTGCGCGACTGCACCCCGCGCTCAGTGAACGACCGCGGTCTCATGGGTCTGGTCAAACAGGATCAAGACCATGCGAGGGCCGTCGGGCGTGAGGTGGATGCCCAATTCGTGGCTGCTCAGATCGTGCCCGGCAGGCAAAGCCGTGCGCACTTGCTCGGCGGCCTCTTCCCACGCCTCATGGATGCGTGCAAGGGCCCGATCGATTGCGCCTTCCGGCGTACTGCTGTCAGATGGCGTTGAACTGGTGCCAGGGTACCACTGCCCAAAGACCCGCACGAAGGCATCCGAGCAGCTTTGGCCTCCCTGTGGAGAACAGACACCTGAATCTTCCCTCACGGCGTTGTATCGAAACGTCTTCGATTTCTCAGCCCAGCCGTCAAGAACGTGGTCCGGGATGTCGTTGGGTGCCAAGTCAAGACCCCCTTAGGCAAAGTTTCGGGCCTTCTGGCGTCAACAGCCACATGGGGCGCCCGTGGCCGGCATGGCGAAGTTCCCGCATGGCCTCGCGACAGCCTGCCTCAAAAGTCTGTTCTGCGCGCTTGAGAATCCGGCGAACCTCGCGATTGTCGCTGTCGGCCGCCCTAATGGAGGACAACAGGTTGGGCAGAACCCACTGTTGGTCGCTCTCGGCAACGCTATGGGGTGCCCTGGCGCCCGGACGACGGTCGATGTGAGCGCCAGCGGCTCGTGCAGCATTTCGGTATGCTTCTCGATGATGGGTTTGGTCTTCTCCTAGCGTGGCCATAAGCTTCACAGGCCCAGAGGGGGGTGACTGAAAGAAGTTTCTCCTGGCCATGTGCTGGTTGGGAAACCAAGTTGGACCGCCCATGGTTTTATGTTCAGCCCGCCGGGTGGCAGCCTGATTTAGCATGGTGCTGTACGGGCGAGAATTCACGATTGTGGCGGGTGCCAGCCTGCTAGTTTTGGCAGCCGCCATCCTCCTGCTCCAGCCCCGCAGTCCCGTCTACCGCGCCTTTGCACTCCTGCTGCTGATGCGGGGCCTTGTGCAGACGCTCCTTGGCATCGACGATACCATCCATGCGCCGGCTTACCGTACGGCCATGTATGCAGCCATCGCGTTGCCGTTTGCTGCGATCAACTTCGCAATCGTGTACGCCGAACCAGGCGGCGCGGCAGCCCGTCGGGCGGCCCGTTGGCTGATTCTCGCCGTAGCCCTGGCCACTGCGATGGCTTACATGTATGAGCCGTCGTGGTTCTTGGGCGAGGGCGGCCTGCCCGGCTTGGGGGATGTCATTCTAAAGATGCATGACGCCGCGCACGCAGGCATAGCGTTGCTGTTTCTTACCATGATCCAACACCAACAGGGGAAACTGAGGCGCGGCGGCCTACTGTTGATGTCGGCCGGTTTCGCCCTCGAACCCGCCTTCGAAACAACCTGGCAAGCGGTCATCCTGTCGCAGGGATATCCCGTCGACACCATTCTTTTCCTCGGTTTTCTGGTACTGCTGTCCACGTTGGCTTTCTTGGTTAGCATCGTCGTCCGGCTGGCCGCACTGGCGTACCGGGCTCCACAAACGCCACTCCAGCAAGCTGCTCGCCGCTACCTCTGGGCGCTTTGGTTGCCGGTGCTCAGTGGCGTCGCGGTGGTGGCACTATGGAATTTGCAGCCGGGCGAATGGGGCATTCAAGAACCATTCTTTGCCGGTCTGAATCTCAAGTTCATTGCAGGCGCCATCTGGAAAATCAGCCTTGTTGCGATTGCGGCCTTTGCCCTCGCGCGCTACCAAATCCTCGGCATCGAACGAGCCGCGAAGGTAGGCCTGCAAACCGTGGCGATGGTGTTGTTGCTGGTAGCTGCCTACATGATTGTCGGCCGCACCTTGGGCGGCCTGGCCAGCGAACTTGAATTGGCACCTGTGGCCGTGGCTGCGGCGGTCGTTGCGCTGGCTGCGTGGCCAGCCCTTCCCGCGTCCAAGACGATGGCAAACACGCTTCTGCCCGGCGTCAACAGATCGCCGGCTTACGCAGAGGCCCGGCGTCTGGAAATGTTTGCCCATCAAGCCGAAGAACTGCTCGCAGACGGCTTGCTCATGGATGAAGAGCGCGCGGCTTTGGAAGAATGTAGGCTCCGCTTTGGCTTGGATGAAGAGGAAGCCGAAGGCGTCGTCGATCGCGTGATCGAACAATTGCCCCCGCTGCGCACGTCCTATTTCGCCTGGCTGGGCGAACGGGACGGCAAGGCTGCCGGTTAAGTTTCGGTGAGCGCGGGGAGGCGGCGCGCTTGAGCAACCGCTGGAATCACGGTGAATCGCCCTGGTGTGGGGACCCAACTAATGGCGTGGCCAACGCCGCGTCCAAACCAACTCGGGCGGCCATGGCTAGTGGTGATCGTGCGTTTCGAGATCGTGGGTGCCGCTGAAGAGAATGAGGGCCATGCGCGGACCATCGGGGCCCAAGTGAATTCCCAGCTCATGACCTGCCAGGTTGGGTTCTGACTTCAGATCCTCAATTAATTGCTCGCTGGCCCGTTGCCACGCTTGCTTGATGCGTTCGACGGCGCGCACCAAAGCCTCATCTTCGGCATCGTTCTGAGTCGCATGCGGCTGCAAGGATGCAATGAACTGGCTTGCGCAAATGTTCTCGCCGCTCGTGCACATGCCAGCCCCGCCAGTCTTGAATTCCAAGTAGCGTGACCACAGCGTATTGCTGGCCCATTGGTCGAGCAATTCGGTTTCAATCATGGCGGCCCCGCACCGTAAGTTGGACACCTTCGGGTGTCAGGATCCATGCGGGCTTGCCCTTGGTTTCGCGCTTGAGCTCCTTAAGGGCGTCTTCCCAGCCTTTGCGGAATGTCTTTTCCGCGTTCTTGAGCGCCTTGGCGATGTTCTTGTTCTGGCTCTTGTCGGCCTTGATGCTCTCCAAGAATTGTTCGAGGACCCATTGGTTGCCCGCTTCGTCCGGGATCAACTCGTCGGCCTGCCGGCGGTGCCGTTTGGCCATGGCGGCCTGGGCGGCACGCAGATAGGCCTGGCGCCGGGCTTCGGTGCGATCTTCATTTGTGGAACTCATGGCCGTCTCTTCACCAAGGATGCATTGCCAAAAGGCTTGCTCTTTGTCTGGAGTTTTTTGCGAATCCGGGGGCTACGGGCAGACCTTTTATGCCGAATTTTGGCTAGCGACATAGCACCCATGCTGGAGACCGCTCGCGACTACACGATCTTGGCCGGCGTAGCCATGCTGCTGCTGGGCACCTGGATCGTTGCCTTGCAGCCGTCCAGCCGCGTGTACCGGGCGTTGGCAGCGCTCATTCTCCTGCGGGGCATGTTCTACACGTTGGTTGGCTACAATGATTCCGTCCTCGGTGCACCCTGGGTCGTGGCAACGGCCGTCACGGTTGCCATTCCTTTTGCGGCGGTTGACTTCGCACTGGTCACCAACGTGGGCTGGTCTGACCGAACGCAGCAATTGGCGCGAGGCCTGCTCTTGGTGCTGCTGGTGGTTGCTGAAGTCGGGTACATTGTCAGTCCAGAGGCCTACTTGGGTCGAGACTTCAATCTGGCATTGGGCGACCTATTCGTTCAGGCGAGCTACGTCACCTACGCGGTCCTTGCCCTCGTTTTCGCCGTTCGAGCCCAGCGGGCTCCCGGCCGCATGCGGCGGGGCGGTTTGCTGCTGATGGCCCTTGCCTTTGCCTTCTCGCCCGCCTTCGAGGTGGCCTTCCAGTGGTCATTTCTCTCGCACGACAAGCCCATCGACGCCACGTTCTTTGTCCACAACATGCTGGTACTGTTGGCGACCGGGATTCTGGCCTTCTTCGTGATGCAGTTGGTGAGCATGGCTCGGTCGGGTGAGCCGTCCATGCGTTCGCCGGTGCGGCGGAGCCTTGGCGCCATGTCTGCACCGCTGCTTTGTGGCCTTGCTGTGGCGGGCGTTTGGAATTTGCCGGATGGCGTCTTGGCTTTGGAGGAGCCTTGGCGAGTGGCGCTTGGAATGAAGTTTCTGCTGGGGGCGTTCTGGCATCTGTGCCTTCTGGGTTTGGTGGTGTTTGCCGTTGCTCGCTATCAGACCCTTGGCGTGGAGCGTGGTTTCCATGTTGGATTGCGAGCCTCTGCCGCTGCAGCAAGCGTGCTCACCTTGGCCGGTGCCGCCGTTTTGGTGATGAACCGGGTTCCATTTGCTGGCCAACTGGAGCGGGTTGCCGCTGTAGCCGGCGTGGTGGCCTTCATGGCCCTGCCTGTCACTTGGTTCTCACAGAGGTGGGTTGAGCGCGTTTTGCCCGGTGTCGAGAACTCGCCGGCGTATGCTGAGTCGCTCAGGATTCGGGCGTTCTGGCACGATGCGGAGGGTTTGCTCGCGGATGGCTTGCTCATGGATCAGGAGCGGGAGGCCCTGGAGAGCCTGCGCCAGAAGCACCGGTTGGATGAGGCGGAAGCTCGATCGGTGCTCGATCAGGTCCTGGAGCAACTGCCACCAGTGCGCACTTCCCATTTTCCGTTGCTGGGCGAACGGGATGCAGTTGTGGGCCCGTAGGCTCGCGCCGGGTCGATCGATGGGCGGGTCGAGGCCCAGAAAAGGTAGGAAGTGGGGGCAAAGGGGGCGTGGGTCGTCAGTTGAAGAGCAACTCGCCGGCCGTCTGGATAGCGACGTAGGCGTCGCTGGCGGTGGACTGCGCTGCCGAGGTGCAGCCCGGAGGGCAACCGTCGGTCCAAACGATGACGGCACGGCCGTCGGGCATGTAGTCGATGTCCATGTAGTCGGCGATGTTGCTGCCACCGCAGCCGCCGAGCTTGCTCAGGCAGCCAATCTGGGCGGGGTCGTCGTCGGGCGTGACGCGTGCGGTTTCGACGACCATGCCGGGGGTGCCGGCACCGGTGAGGGTTGCGCTGTAGATGTGCCACTTGACGGACGATGGTGCTCCGCCGGGGTTGCCGTTCCATCCGCCGGGGTTGTCGCTGGTGCCGTAGAAGGCCAGGGCAACGCGGCCGTCGTCGCCTGCGGTCACGACCGGGAACAGGCTGGAGCGCAGGGAGGGGCCCAGGGCAATGGGTGCATCCCAACTGACGCCGCCGTCGCCGCTGCGAATCACGTAGGGGCGCCAGTCGCTGCCGGTGTAGGCAAAGTACACGGAGCCGTCAGGCGTGGTGGCCACGTCAGGCGCATCGGAGGAGGCCGAGATGGGCAGGTTGCTGTGAGTCCAGGTGATGCCGTTGTCGGCGCTCCACCACAGGGCCGCGCCGCACTGGGTGCGGGGCTGGTACAAGACGCCGTGGCTGTTGGCCACGGGGACTCCCTGGAAGGCACACGTGGTCTGGACCTGCCGGGTGGCTGCGTCCAGTTGCATGCTGGCAAAGCCGGGGCCAAACGTGCGGCCGCCGTCGACGCTGGCGGCGCAGGGCGTGTGGGTCAGGCCATTGGCGCAGACGTAGACGATGTTCTCGTACAGGGAACCGGTGGGGTCGCTGAGCGTGGTGCGCTTGCCCACGGCGATCTTCTGGTGGTCGGTCGCGCCGCCGCCGCAGGCGATGGGGTTCTGTTCCCAGGTGGTGGCGTCGTCGTCGCTCCAGGCCAGGATGGTGCACGCGAGGTCCGTGTCGTTGACGAACACGCGGTCGGTGTCCTTGTCGACGATCAGGACGCGGTCGGCCGCCAGCGTCAGGACGCCGCCGATGGCGTAGCCGTGCTGGACCCAGGTTGCGCCTTCATCGGAGGAGCGAGCGATCCTGTCCCAGCCACCGACGTAGATGTCGCCGTCGCTTTGCACGCCGACGTTCAATTCGCTGCCGTGTACGCCCGAGTCGTAGATGTTGAAGCTCAGCGCCGAAGTCGTAACGCCTCCGGATTGAGCGCCCGTGGGGGACAATGCGAGTGAGCCAAGCAACAGGGCGGCGACGACGCCAACCGCGCCGACTCCGTAGTAGAATGCCTTCATGGTGAAACCAACCAGCGTCCGGGCAACCAGGGTCCGGACGCGTCGGCCACGTTGGCCCTTGATTATAAAACTGATTAGGCAGCTTGGTTCCGTCGTTTCTTGTGGCTCGGCGCCCCGATACCTCGTTGGCGCCAATTTGAAGCCTCACGGCCTGCCAGCCCCCAGCAGCGCAGTTCCCATGGGTGCATTCGCACCGATTTGGAACTCTGATTGGCATCACCCCGGCGCGGTTATACTGGCCTTTGGCCAGCAGTCTGCGCTCCGGGAGATGCTTCGCCTAGCTCGGCACCACGCCGGCGCGATCACACTAGCCTTGCGGCCAGCGGTCAGCGCTCCGGCGGCTGCCTCGCCTAGCTCGGCACCACGCCGGCGCGAATCTTACTCGCCAGCACGCGACCGGAAGGGGACAAATCGATGGCCTTCGTGCGCCCGGCGGGGGTCACGAGGATGAACTGCTTCAGGTAGTCATTGATGGGCTCTGTTTCACGCAGGAGCCGACCGACTGTTGGCGCACTCAGCCCCGGCAGGCCCACCAATTCGGAAGCCAGCACGGCCCGGCCGTTTTGGCCTCGCTTGCTGACCTCCTGGATCATGCGGTGGGCGCTGCGAATGACTCGCATGTCGACGCCGTCCGGCTTGTCCCAAGCCCCTGGGCGGCGCTCCTTCGGTTCCTCCTCGGTAGGCTCCTGTTGCGGTGCTGCGACGGCGTGAAGGTCCTCTGGTTGGGCGTCAGCCAGCCATTCACGGATCACGCGCGCGGCGATCTTGCGGGAGGCCCGGTAGGGAACCTCGACGGCGCCGAAATCCAGGCTGACGTTGATTTTCATTTGCAAGCCCTTCAGGGGAAAATCAGAATCGTCGAGTGTTTCACTGGTCTCCCACTCATAGACATGCATAAGCAAACACTCCGTACATCTACAACGTTCATAACGATTGTCGATCCTCGCCCTGCACAACCGCCGACGTGAAGTAATAATGAATACAACGTAGGAAACAGAAAGGTTTTTCTTTAGCCCGTTCGGGCTGTGGTGCTCTTTGGGTCCTCTTCCCCTGTTTCTTGCGGGATTCCGGCGGGCCCAACGTTTATGATGGGGGTCCGAGTCGGCCGGCCCGTCCATGGCGGCGCAAAACGTCACGCCCACGCGCAGTGAGCTGATCAACGTCAAGCGCAAGATCAAGCTCAGCCAGAGCGGCTACAACCTGCTCAAGCGCAAGCGCGACGGTCTGATGTATGAAATTTTCGAGATTCTCCCCAAGGTGAAAACCATTCGGGAGGACTTGGTCAAGCAGTACCGGGAGGCCCGGGAGGCCATCGCCGTTGCGGCTGCCGTCGAGGGGGCCCTATCGGTGCGCTCGTATGCTTTTGCGGCGGGCGAAAGTCCCCGCGTTGAGCTCAAGGAGCACAACATCATGGGCGTGCGCGTGCCCAAGATCGAGGCCACTGCCGTCCATAAGGCGATGGACGAACGCGCCTACGGAACCATTGGCTCCAGCCCGGCGATCGACGATGCGGTGACCGGCTTCGAAAAGCTCGTGGAGCAGATCATCGTGGCCGCTGAGTACGAGACTGCCATCAAGCGCCTTCTGGACGAGGTCGAGAAGACCAAGCGCCGTGTCAACGCCCTGGAGTTCAAGGTCCTCCCCGAGTTGGAGGAGGTCAAGAACTTCATCGCGTTCCGTCTCGAAGAGATGGAGCGTGAGAGCCTGTTCACCATGAAGAGGATCAAGGACAAGGCGTAGGCGCGAAGCGCCGGGCCGAGTCCTTGAGCCTCAGCGAGGCGAAGCCGAGCGGACCGGGCGGTGCCGCCTGCGCCACCGTGCGGGGTGGATCAAGGATAAGGCCTGACGGAGTCAGGGTTTGTCGGGACTGCTGGCCGCACGGCGGCCAGCACGACGGATCAGGCCTGCTGAAGGCGCGATGGGGCGCTGCGGGCTCACGGCCCCTGCGCTTGGCGAACGCTCGACGCTGATGGGTCGGCATTGTGTGGTTCGGTCTCGCCTTGCCCGGTGGGGTCGATGTGTTGAAACCGTGGCGTGGCGATCACGCTCCCTGGGTCGGTTCAGGGTGGGGACTCAGGGTGCCTGGGCAGCTCGTGGGCGCGCATTCCGATGCGTTGTCTGCGGTGGCGATCGCCAGGTGTTTCAACGGGGTCTGGAGGGCGGCCATGGCGTGCAGATATTTGGCGGCCCGCTGGACACGCCGAAGATTCCGGTTGGGGCGCACAACGTGCTCCCACCGAATGGGCTTCGGCGACGAATGTGCCGTAGATCGCGTGTAGTTGACCCGTGGCGTGGGGGCGGGCCGGTCGGGTTTGACTCTAAGCGGCTGCGGCTGGCAGCCCATCGTCGTGGCACCAGGGGGCGACGGGGTTGAGGGTGGCCAGCAGGACGTGGAGGGTCATGGCGTGCATGCAGGAGACGCTCTGGGTGGGTCCATAAGTGTCGCGCCGCAGGCAGGACGGGCATGGACACGAATGTCTGATTTAGGACAACTGGGTCTGGGTGCGGCTAGGCCGGAGGGGCCACGGGGCCGTGCCGCGCCCGAAACGCCGCCACACACTCCCCTGCCACCGCCCACGCATTGAGCGCCTCCGGCCAGATGGACACCGCATCCTGTGCCGCCTGCGCCCACTGGGAAGAGAAACCCCCACTAGGGAAAGCACCCAGCACCAGGGTGAGGTTTCCGGAGGCATTGGCTCGCTCAGCCAGCTCCAAGGGGCTAACGGCTTCGCCGGCCTCATCCAGGCGGAACACCGGGCCGCGGGCAAACGACTCCAATACTTCGGCTGCCGATTGCTTGCCTTCCAGCCACAACAGGGGATCCTTGTCCTGGGTGGCGCCCTCCCGCAGCACCTTCGAAAGGAGGCCCTGCAAGCGCTGCTCGCCCCGGGGCAACCGCGTGTCAGGCCGAATGCGGACCAAGTCGCCGTTGCGCGTATGGATGGCCACCTGAAGCTGTCCGGCCTTGCACAGGGGACTCTCCAGTAGCGTGAGTAGGCACAATTGCGTGATGTCCGGGCGCCCGCGCCGCTTGCCTTCCTCCAGCTTGCTGGCAGCTGCGGCGTGCCAATTCTGATCCAGGAGGATCTCAGTCGGCCGGCGACCCAGCCCTTGGGCGTGCTTGCGGACGGCCGGGTGGCCGGCGATGCTCTCTGGAACCAGTTCCAACTCGGCGTCGGCGAGCACGAGGTACAGGGTCACGGCGCCGCCCAGAGGCACCTGGCGGAAGTGCTTTGCCCGCCGGTCGAGGCCAAGTCAGTCGTGGCCGACCGCGGCATGGCTGCCTGGGGGCCCCCTGAACCGGACTGGGGGCGCGGGGAAAACATATTTCTTGGCCCGTCGAATCACTGACGGGAATTTCAGCGGTTGGTTGGCGTGCACAACGTCGCCGCGGTGAGCCTTGGTTGGGGCGAGATGTCGCGGTTGAGCGCAAGCTAGACCTCCGCTAAGAGGAGGAATTAGCGTGTATTCGAAGATCGCATCCTTGTTGTTTGTGTTGCTGCTGGTTGGATCGTCGGCTCCCGTGGGTGCTGCGACCCCGTTGACTGCCCCCGTGATGGCGGCGCCACTGGACGAAGCGTTGGCCGCCGCCTATCCCGTAGACGTCGAGCCACCCAGGCTAACCCTGGGAGCCCCGGATGACCTGAGAGTTCAGGCCGAACTCCGGGCACTGGAACGCATGACGCCGGAACGCCTGGCGGCCACCATCGAAGCCATGGCCCAGGACGGCGACGTGCCCCTGCTCGATGCCTTGGAGGCCGGCGCGATCCTGCGCGCTTCGACCACATCCACGCCCTTTGGCCGCGAGTCGGCCCGGCTGGTGGAAGAGGCCTTTGCGCTGCGCATCGAGGGCTCCCATCAAATGGACAGCCATGACCCAATCTCGGACGCCATTGCCGGCTTGCCCGAGGCCCCCGCACCGGAGGCTCCCGACGCACCCGAAGCGCCTGAGGCGCCTGCGGCACCCGAGGTGCCCAGCCCGGCGGAGCTCACCAACGCCCGCACGTTCACGGCCCCCCGCCTGATCGGTGCCGACCACCGCGATCTGCGCCATGATGTCATGACCGTCGAGACCAGCCGGCTGTTCGACAGCACCCACATGCAGATGGCGTTCGCCCAGAGTTCGATGGGCACCAGCAACGTGGACATCTACTCCTATGCGTACTACTCGTGGTTCTACACGTACGACTACTACTACCGCTACACCGAGCAAACCGCCTCGTCCCACACCTACTTCGATGAGGTGCTCACCCATCTCTACACGCTCCACGAGAGCTTCCAGCGCTGGGAGTTCACCTCGGCCCTGGACATCCGGCTGTTTGCACAAACTGCGGGTGTCGCCGACGACATCGACGCCGCTGCCCTCTACACCCTCCTGACCC
>JBFJVP010000014.1:0-17232 GCA_041624075.1 Thermoplasmatota archaeon
GCCCGACGTGCCCATCATGGAGGCGGAGTTGTACGACCCGGATTCCCAGACGTGGCGAACACTTGCACCCATGCAGGTACCACGCATGTACCACTCGACGGCGATTTTGCTGCCCGACGCCCGGGTTCTGGTGGCCGGCCACGTGCCGCTGCCCAACCCGTTCAAGGCGGCGCGGGACACGTACAACCCACAAGTCAACGAGACCCGCATGGAGATCTTCGAGCCGCCGTACCTGTTCCGGGGGCCAAGGCCCGTGATCGAAGATGCGCCGGAAGCCATCGCGTACGGCCAGTCGTTCACGTTCAACGCGACACTTCCATCGGGACTCGATTCGGTCAACCTGTTCCACCCCGGCTCGACGACCCATGCCCTCGACATGGCCCAACGGGGTATCCGGCTGGAGGTACTGGCGCAGGATGGCCAATCAGTCACGGTCGCCGCCCCGCCAGACGGCATCGTCGCTCCCCCGGGAGACTACCTGTTGTTTGCCAACGGCCAGCACGTCGACGGACCGATTCCCAGTGTTGCCGCGTGGGTACACCTGAGCTAGCAGGGCGGCTGGGGGCCAACCAGGTGCCACGCCGGAACGTCTAAGAAGCGCGAGCCAAACGGTCTGCTCATGGTTGGATTGCTGCGCGCGCACGCCCCTCTGCTGGCTGCGATTCTCATCGCCGTGGGTTTGGCTGGCTGCGCCGATTTGGGAACATCACAGGACCACGAACTGCGGCCCATGAGCGCCATGGAAGCGGAGGCGATCGCCAGGCGCGCGGCCCAGCAGTGGCAGGCGGACGCCCAGTTGATGATGCTGGGAACCGTCGACGGAGCTCAGGGCCAAGGAGTCGACAGCCCCATGGGCATGGCTTTCCCGTTCGACGCTGGCGGCCCTGGCAACTTAACGCTGGATGACAACGACGTGGATGGGCGGGCACTCCACTGGCGAGCCGTGTACCGCAGCGACAGCACCGGCACCGGGCTTTCCATCGCGGTGCTGGGCAATGGCACGATTCACCAGGAGTCTGTTCCCGACGCTGGCCCCCCCAATCCAGTGGGCGAATGGACCATCGACAGCGTCCAAGCATTGGCGTTGGCCAGGGACGACTCCGCCTTCGCAGCGGCCAGCCAGCAGGGCGTCGCCATGGTCTTGGTTGGCGATTTTGCTGCCGCCTTTTCCAGTGGCGGTGCCGCGGGCAACCAGGAGCCGTTGTGGTACTTCATGGTGGAAGCCGAGCCGCCGGTTTTTGTCGCAGTCAAGGCGCGCAGTGGACAAATCGTTGATCCATTGGCCATGATGCGCGAAATGGCTGAAGACATGGCGGAAGAGCAAGCGGGGCAGGCGGGCTTCAACTACACCTACCCCGGCACGGAAACAGATCCCGGCGGGGCGCCGCGAACGTTCTACCTGAATGGTACGTACAATCCTTCGGAGCCGTGGGATTCCGATTCGTTGATCTTCCAGGTGGGCTCCAACAGGACCGCCATCGATGTTCACTTCTCGTGGCAAGGCCCGACCAGTGTCCAATCGGCGGGTTACACGCTTCGGGAGTCCCGCGGTGACGAGCCGCAAGCCACGGATCACGCCGAGGACGAGCAGATGTCCAATGGCACCCGCAGCGTGCAGGTTTGGGACACGTATCCGGCTACGGCGGGAACGTTCCATGCCACGCTGGGAGAGGTGGAGCTCAGCGATTTCGAGGTTCGAATCGAGTACCAGTTCAAGATTACGGTTCGCTAGATCACGGGCACGTGTGCGGCACTTGTGTGGGCCAGCCTACGTTTCCGCTATCGTCGAGTGCTCGGAGCCATGCGCCGCCACAGGGCAGCCAATCAGTCACTTGGCCGCCCGTGGCTGGCGGGCCTAGTGTAGCGATGACGCGATGGTTGGCGTCGAGGACCTGGATGGCGGCAGCTTGGCCGCGCCACCCATCGTCGCCCGGAACCATCCACGACCACCCTTCCGGCCCGCGGGTGAAGGCGGGCGCTGCCGGGGGCGTGGCGTCCAGGTCGTGGTTTCCGGTGTTCCATTCGTCCCGGTGCTGGCTCCACCAGTCCCGGCGTGCCTCAGCCGGAGCTTGGGTGGACCAGACCCAGAGATCGCCTTCCCGGGTGGTGATGGCGACCTCCAGCCGGCCGTCGCCATCCAGATCGCCGGTAGAGGGTGCGTCGATGATCCATTGGCCTGTGTGCTTGGGCCAGCCAGCCGGCTCGTTGCCCAGGCTTCCAAAGGCGTGCAGAACACCCATGCCATTGCCGGAGAGTACCTCCAGCTGGCCGTCGCCGTCGATGTCTACGAGCGTCGGATTGGTGATGAACTGGAGGTCCTCGACGCGCTGGGGGAAGGCTGGCTTCACGGTGCCGGTGGCCAGGTCCCACGCTTGCACGGCGTCGTCGCTGACGAGTTGTTCGCCGGCAAGCACAATGTCCAAGGCGCGTCCCAGTCCGACTGCGGGGACCACCAGATCCAGTGATCCGTCGCCGTCCAGATCGCCGATACTGGGCAGGCCTAGTGCAGGAATCACGGGAGCATCGGCGACGTTGGAGGCAGGGCCGCGCGTCGTACCCGGAAGGACGCGGGGTCGGCCATCCAGGTCGTGGCCGTACAGGCTCGAGCCATCGGAGCGCAGAACGTAGGCGGGGCCGGCTGTGGAAAAGATGGCGATTTCTTGCACGCCATCGCGGTCGATGTCGGCGGCGGCGGCACTGGTCGGGATGCCTTCGCCCACGTAGGGTAGCAATTCGGCAACGAAGACGCCGATGGACACGGGCCAGCCGGGCAGGCTCCCAACGGTTTGCGTGTCGGGGTTCCAGTCCAATGCGAAGAGGCGGCCGTTGCCGGAACTGATCACATCGGCACGGTAGTTGATCTGGCCAAAGGGCCAGAGGACCGGTTCGTCGGCGGCCCAGTTGGGGATTTCCCGGTAGTGGTCATTGGTACCCAGAACGATTTCGGGAAGCGGGTCGCCGTCCAGTTCGGCCAAGGTCGGGGTTGCCACGATCTTGCCACCACGGTAGATCTCCGTGTGTCCGTCTGCGGGGCCTGTAACGAGTTCCATGCCGTTGACGGTCGCCGTGTTGACCGTCGCACGGTCGAGGACGTGATGGGGGAAGCCTGCCATTTGTGAGCCATCGTGGTGCCAGGCGTACAGGTGGCGGTCCAGGCCGGATTGCAGGATTTCCAGGTCGCCGTCGCCGTCTAGGTCCCCGAGCACGGGTTGGGAGACGAATCCCGTCATGACGGGGTTGTACGGGTCCCGCAGGAGTCGCTGGGCGTGCACGGTGTCGGCGGCCACGGGGAAGCCGGCCACGCGGCTGCCGTCGTGGTGCCAGGCGTACACCTTGCCCACGAGGCTTGCGGCCACCACTTCGGGCCGGCCGTCGCGGTCCAGGTCTCCCACGGCGATGCCTCCGGGACCGATGGATTCCAGGGGCCGGGCGATGGCCCCCCGGGCAAAGGCTGGCGATGCAAGGTGGACATCAAGGGGGTCCGTCTTGAGCGGGAAGCCAGGCAGCGGGGTGCCGTCGCCGCGCAAGCCCAGGATGACGCCATCGCTGGTGGGGACCAGCAGATCGACTTGATTGTCGCCGTCCATGTCCACCATGGCGGTGCTGGATTCGCCGCTGGCGCCGAGGTGGCGTGTGAGTAGGTGGCGGTCAGGGTCGTGCCGGATGGAGAGGGGGATTCGGTCAGCTCCCACGAGTCCATCTGCATCGGTGACGCGGAGCCGAAGCGTGACGGCGTAGGCGTCCTCGACGCGGCCAGCTGGGAGTTGCTGGCACGAATCGGCACCGGTCTCGGCGAGATTCCAGGTTGCCAATGGGCCCTGGAAGCGGCCGCTGCTGCTGCCTGTAGCGATCGGGATGAATTGCCCCGGCGCGGGGTTGATGCCGCATGCGTAATCCAGGTTCCACTCGAATGCTTGGGCTGGCCCGCGCAGGGCACCCACAAGGCCGCCGATTTGGACTGTCGCCTCGACTGCTGGGTCGAATTGCTGCCACCAGCGAGGTTCCTGGAGCTCCGCTTCGGGCGGAATGCGCCCGGCATCGAGGGACCACAGGGCACTGGCGGCATTGAGGCGCCCGGCGCCGGTGTAGGGATCATAGCCGGGGCCCGTGGGGTAGCGCGTTGTTGGCACCGGTTGCAGGGCCACGGGGCTGCGGCGACTGAAGTCGATGTCATCCGCAGTGGTCATGAGGACCTGTTCCACTTCGTTGGGGGACAACACGTTGGCGCCGCTTGCCGGATGGGGTGCCAGGTGGCCTCGGTCCCTCAGGTCGCGGGCGTGGCTGAGCAGGAGGCCCGTGATGCCGGCGGCTTGGGCGACTGCCTCGCTGCTGCACGACGTGGACGAGACGCTGGCGGTTAACGTGGCCATGTAGTTGGTGCAACCGTTGAGGTAGAGCCATCCCGAAGCCTGCCCCGGTGAGGCATCCAGGGGCCGGATGGAGTTGAAGTTCATGGCATGGAGCAGGTTGGTGGGCATGTTGTGGTGTCCGGCTGCCTCGTCGGCGGCGCTGGCCACGATGGGCACGCCGCGGTTCCACGCGTACTCGTGGCTCGCCAAGGCGAACCGGTTGGCGTCGATGGATCCGAGTGCGCTCTGGATCACGCTTGCGCCGGAGTCGACTGCAAAGAGGACCCCTTGGGCATAGTTCTCGACGTGGGCGATGAAGCTCTGACCCTGGCGCACCTGCAAGACGCGGCAGTTGGGGCAGGAGCCAGTTCCCGCCACGCCGTTGCCGGCTTGCCCTGCGGCGTCCTCTCCTTCGCCGGTTCCGTGGCCGTAGCGAAGCTCGTCCCAGGGGTCGTTGTCGTCGTCAAGGACATTCCAGCCGCTGATGTCGTCGACGTAGCCGTTCTCGTCATCGTCGATGCCGTCCGAGAACGTCCAGATGAGGTCCTGGGGGTCCAGGAGGGATTGGCCTTGGGGGCTCGGGCCCGCCGACGTGGAGACACGCAGGTCATTGGCCCAATCAGCGACCGACACGACGCCATCGCCGTTGGTGTCGTAGTCGCGGTAGGTGTACGAGCCCTGGCGCCAGTCGGCAATCGCCACGCCTGGAGGCGGTAGCTCGCCCAGGTTCAGGTAGGCCTTCTCGATCAGGTCCCGGGCGTCCCAGTTGATGCCGCTGTCAATGACCGCCAAGACGACATCGGGTCGCCCGGTCGAAAGCCGCCATGCCTGGTCGACGCCCATGCCGGAGACACCGTACAACTCGGCCGAATCCATGTCAAGGGCCGGGTTTCCGGTTCGGCAACTGGCGTGCTTCCAGGCCGTACAGCCGGCGAAGTCTGCGGGGTAGCGACCGTAGCCCTCGTCCGGGTCGCCCCCCAAGTGGAGGTACGAGGCCCAATCGTACGCATCGCACCCAGGCGCGGGCGCGGGCGCAGGAAACAACACGGAAGGGCCCGTTTGCGCGCACGGTGGTGGCTCAGGCGGTGCAAAATCGGGCGGCAGCAGCGGGTACGGCAGGGCTGCTCGGGGACCTTCGGTAACCGTGGCGCCGAGGGCGAGGTTGAGTCCCGTGCAGAACAGCAACAAGACCATGCTTCCAGCGACCGCCCTGGCAACCATCCTGCCTTGGATGGTCCTGGCCCGTGGAAAGGTTTGGCCTGGCAGTGATCAGGGCTACTGGGCCACTTGGCGCGGCGCAGGGTACAGGTCGTGCCGGCCAGCCCAGGCGTCCAATGCGTCAAAGACGCCGCACAGGTCGCGGGCCTTCTGGGTGGCCTCGTAATCCACGCGGGGCGGAATCTCGTTGTACGCGGTTCTGGTCAGGAATCCCGTGGCAACCAGCGCCTTGAGCCGCTCGCTCAGCGTGTTGGGGCTAATGCCCAGCTTCTGCTGAAGGTCCACGAAGCGAAGCGGACCATCAGAGTGGCGAATCAGGACGTGAAGGGTTTCGAGCATGTGCGCCTTCGACAGCAGGCGAAACAGGTCTGCAACCTCGCAGCCGGCGGTGCCACCCGGGGTTGCGCCGGGCGCTTCGTTCATGCGATCGCCACCCGGGTGGGCCCCTTAGCCGTTCGTCAGTGGGCCGTCAGGATGGCGGCACAGATACGGCATCGGGCAGCTTGTAGGAGTACGCCGAAACCAGGTCCCCGAGCTCTTCGACCAGTGAGAACGCGGCCTCCACGTTGTTCTGCATGACGTGCTCCACGGTGAAGCCCAGGCTGTGGTAATCGTGCTCCTCGGCGTGGGCCAACAACTCCGCCGCGATGGTCAGGTTGATCTCCCGGCTAAGTGCCTCGCGCGCATCGTCGTTGGGGGCGGTGCGCAGCCGGCTGGCAACGCCCAGAGGGATGTGGACGCCGAGCCAGGCCAGGAAGTCCAGGTCGCGCACTTGGCGCACGGGAGCAAGGCTCCAGAAAATCGGGGGGACTGCTGTGGTGCCGTCGCACAGGCGCGTGAGGTCCTGTTGGAGTTGCAGGGCGTACTCACTTTCCAGCAGGATCTGGCTCATGGCGAAGCTGGCACCTGCCACTTGCTTGGCAAGCAGTCGTTCGGGTTCATCGTGCTGGCGGCCGCGACGCGTGGGGATGGTAATGACGCCGACCCTGCCGCCGGCCGCCTTGACCTCGGGGGCAATGGCTTGCAGGGCATCGTTGACCGTGGCACCAGGGTAGCTTTGCTGGTGGGATTCGCCGCCGACGAACACGAAGTCGGTGATGTCGAACTCGTTGCGGGTGTCCTCGACCCAGGCGCGCAGGTCGTTGAGTCGGTGGTGGACTGTGATGCGGTTGACGATCGCGGGGATGCTGTGGGCCTTTTGCAGGCGGGCGGCGAAGAGGCGCGGTTCAATGGTCTGGTAGTGGCCCCCCACGACCTCGGGGACGTTGACGGCGGCCAGTGGGAGTGCTTGCAGGGGTGCAAGGGCGTCGACCTTGGCCTGGACGCGGGAGGCACTGGCGCTGGCGGCCGGGGGAAGGGCCTCGAACAGGATGGGTGGATGGCCGTTGGTGCGCATCGGCAAGAAACCAGGGGAGAGCATGATTGAACTTCCTTGTTGCCCCCATCATTCCGAAAAGAATACGCGTGGGGGCCGCGTGCCCCCGGCCGTGCTCCCCCTGAAAGACCTGGTCCGCCACATGCGGCAACAACGCATCCTGCTCGGCCTGACCCAATCCCAACTTGCCCGCGAAGCCAACACCAGCCAATCCCTGGTTGCCAAACTGGAAAACGGCCGGCTCAACCCCAGCTACGAAACCGTCCGCAAACTCAGCGAAACCCTCGACCGACTAGGACGGCAGGAGGAACCTACCGCCACCCAACTCGCCCAATTCGCCCCCGTGTGCGCCAACAGCGACGAGCCACTAGCCGACGCACTCGCCCGCATGAAAGAACACGGCTACTCCCAGTTACCAGTCATCGACAACACCGGCGTTCCCGTTGGCAGCCTTTCCGAGCGGGACCTGCTAAAGCACCTCGAGGCCGGAGCCCGCCTGCAGGATATTCGACAGCGACCCGTGGCCGAACTCATGAGCGGGACATTCCCCACCGTCGCCGCCGACACACCCCGCCGCACCCTCGTGGAACTCCTGCGCGGCCACGACGCCGTACTCGTTGTGAAGGGCGGCAAGCTGGCCGGAGTCGTCACCCGCAGTGACCTCTGGTAGGAGGCCTACGCCCGGTCGAGGTCGCCCGGCACCGGCTTGCGGCCAAGGGCATAGAAGATCGGCAGGAAACTGACTTGCACGCCAGCCTCAAGCGCCCCAACGTACTCCGCTTCCCACGCATCGATCGAGGCCTCGTCAAAGCCCGCTTCTTCCAGCAGGCGGCGATAATAGCGGCAGTTGCGGCGGTACAACGCCAGGTCCTCTTCCGTGGATGGCAAGTGGAGGTTGGACAAACCGACCTCAGCGCGCAGGCCAGCCCCAACGAAGTGGCTGCGCAGCTTGCGCCCCGCGTGGGGGTCCCCACCCCGCCGCCGAATCCCATCCCCCTGGAAGACGAGGTCCACCACCGGATTCTCGGGGAAGTGGACCTTTCCGCCGTAGTCGGGCTCCATCGATGCCAGTACGACGCCGCCGGGTCGAACGACGCGAGCCATCTCCGCAACGATCCGCTCCGGCTCGGGGCTCCACAACAGCACCAGGTTGCACACGGCAACGTCGAACGAACCGTCGGCGAAGGGCAGGGCGCGGCCGTCGGCGCGCACCACGGTGGCTGCGCCGTCAAGGCGCTGGCGACTCCGGCGCACCATGGTAGGGTCGGCGTCAACAGCGACAACGCGGCCGTGGCAGGCGCGCGCCAGATCCGCCGTCACGCTGCCCGAGCCGCAGCCGACGTCGAGAACCCGGCTTGCAAGCTCAAGTCCCGCGCGTTCGTAAAGGGGGCGCCGGAGGTGGGCCGTTCGCGCCGCCTGCCGGTCCAGTCGCTCCTGGAAGGCGGGGATTTCGTGCACCAGGCGCCCGTGCATCAGGTTGCTCCAGCAAACCACCCATTATTCCCTTTGCGATTGCCATCATGCGCAACCATTCCGATCAGAATCAGAGAGGCATGCCGCAGCCTTCGGCCATCCCGCAGGCCCCCCGGCCCGCAGGCCCGCCACCCGGCCAAGCCGCCAGCCGGGCGGGGGCCCAGCCCCGGCGGATCGTGACCCCTTCGCAGGCTAACGCCGGCAGCCTGATGCCGACCCCGCAGCCGAACTGGACCTCGCTCCTAGGTGCGCCCGCGGACTCGCCCCGGGTGCAACGGATGGGGGTGGGGTCCGCTCACCCGGGTCTCGGTGCGCTGCTGGCTCGGCGCCGGGCGTTTCTTTGCGTGGTGCTTGCGGTCGGATCGCCACAACGTTGCCATGCATCCCTATTGGCTGACCCAGCCCATCAACCCGGTGGCCCCGCCAATCCGGCCGCGGGCCGGCGGCTCCCGAGGCCACATCCAGCACGTGCGCCCGGCCACGCGGCCCCAGCAGGGGTCATCGGCCAGCGAGCAACGAGCGTTCCTGTCGTGTGCACAACGACGGACGAAGCGACGAGGATGCACGCGGATGGGCGGGGACCGCGCAGCGGGCCCCGTCCAGCGAGCAACGAGCGTTCCTGTCGTGGGCACGACGACGAACGAAACGACGAGGATGCACGCGATAGGATGGCAGGCAACCGCAAAGCGGGTGCCCGCCAGCGAGCAACGAGCGTTCCTGTCGTGGGCACGACGACGAACGAAGTGAGGAGGAGTGCACGCGACAGGATTCGAACCTGTGAAGCACTAAGCAGGAGATCTTGAGTCTCGCCCCGTTGGCCGCGTGGGTACGCGTGCGGATGAGTACGCGGACCCAAGCGGTTTGACCGCGGTCGTCGAAGACGGCCGTGGAACGGTCGATTGGGTACGCGCAGGAGATGCGGCCCGGCGCAGCCGCACGAGGCAACGCGGGGGCATCCCGGGTTGCCACCAGACTGGGTTCCCTATTTAACGGCCTCTGGAGTGCGACGGCCGTGGCCTGGGACGCAGTACTTGTGCGCTTCGGAGAGATTGGCATCAAGTCCGCCCCCGTGCGGCGATCCATGCAGCGAAAACTCCGCCAAAACCTCGAAGATGCCCTCCTGCGGGAAGGCGTCGAAGGCGGCGTCGTTTCCGCCGGATCCCGCGTGCTACTAGAAGGCCCTGAACCAGAGCGCCTTGCCGACGCAGCCACGAAGGTGTTCGGCGTCGTTTCTGCCAGCCCCGTCCTCCGCTGCGATTCCACTCTCGAAGCCATCGGCGACGCAGCCGTCGAAATGGCGCTCGAAAGACCCTGGCGAACATTTGCAATCCGGGCCCGGCGGGAAGGCAAGCACGACTTCTCCAGCCAAGATGTCCAAGTACAGGTTGGCAGCCGCGTATTCACAGCCGCAGTCGAAGCAGACCGGCCCGTAAGCGTCGACCTAAGCGAACCCGAGCTCGCCATTCACGTCGAAGTGCGCAACCGCACGACCTACCTCTTCACGGACCGCATACCAGGCCCCGGAGGACTCCCCGTAGGGACGCAAGGAAAAGTCCTGGCAATGGTTTCCGACCAGGCCAGCTTCGTTGCCGCATGGCTCATGCTTCGCCGCGGATGCGCCGTGATCCCACTCCACGCCGGCCATTCCGGCAGCCTCCCCCTCGAAGGCTTCGAAGCATTGGCACCCTGGGGCCTGACACAGACAGCCGAACTGCTGCCCGTGTGCAGTGGAACGGTCTCCAAGACGATCCTTCTGAAGGCGGCGCAATCAATCGCAGCGGACCGTGGCGCCGCAGCACTGATCACCGGCGACCGCCTGGAATCGGAACTCTTGGCCGTGCACGGAAACGTACCCGTGCTGCGCCCAGTCTGCGGGCTCGATGATGAAGAATACCACCGCATTGTCAACCAAATCGGCTTGCCCGATTTCGATACCGACTCATTCCTAGACCCAGACGCCACTGAAACCGTAGACAGCCTACTGTCAATGCACCGACGGGTGGAAGCTTGAGGGTCCTGATCGCCGGCGCCGGCGCCATCGGGCAATGGCTCGGCGCGAAACTGCAAGCAGCCGACCACGAGGTAACGCTGCTGGCAAGATCCCGCTTCCACCAGGCCCTGCAAGCCGGGCTTGAAATTCGGGGAGAAACCAAGCTGAACCAGCCAATGTCGTGCATCGACCAAATCAGCCAGGCCGCGCCTGGCATAGACGCCATCGTCATCACCTGCAAAGCCTATGACACGGCATCCATGGCACAATCGGTCGCACCCCTGATCGCCGAAGACGGAGTCATTGCAAGCCTCCAAAATGGACTAGGCAACGCCCAAAAACTACTCCATCACGTAAGCCCCGACCAAGCCGCCGCCGCCCTCACAAGCAACGGCCTCACCGTCGAAGCCCCGGGGCGCCTCTATCACGCCGGTAAAGGCCCAACCATTGTCGGGCCGGCCGCACGGGGCCACCCTCACGGCGCCCGCCAGCTTCTGCAATTGCTCCATGACGCCGGCCTAGAGCCCGAATGGAGGGACGACATGCGGCCCGCCACCTGGAGCAAAGCAATTGTCAACGGCGCAATCAACCCCGTGGGGGCACTTCACCGTGTGCGAAACGGAGACATCCTGGCCCAATCCCATCTCAGGAAGACGGCCGAGGATCTCGTCCTAGAAGGAACTCACATTGCCACAGCTGCCGGGCTGAAACTAGACCCCAACGAGCTCAGGAACGCCATGCTTACCACGCTGGAGCGCACCGGAGGGAACATGTGCAGCATGCTGCAAGACGTAGCAGCGCGCAGACCCACCGAAATCGACCAAATCACAGGTCGAATTCTGCACGTCGCCAAACGGCTTGACGTCAATGCCCCGGCAATGCACCATGTTTACTCAGAAATCAAGGATCTTGAGGCGCAATACCTCGGCCGCGCCGCCGTACAGCGCCTGATGGAAAACGAGGCGGAGCACCTACGGGACAAGTACTGACCACAAAAAAGAAAATGTGGGCTTTGGCCAAGAAGAGAAGGAAGGGAAGAGGAAAAGTTGGCGGGAGCTCCGGCCGGCGACCCCACGTAGCCGGCTGAGCAAACCCGCCTAGATTGCGGGCAGATGCGGCACGTCAAATTGGCCGCCAATCGTGCCCTTCGGGAACAGCGTCTGATCAGGACCGTCAGGATAGGAGTCCTTCCCAGCCAAGTCGATGATCAAACCGACACCATAGTCGCCAGAACCATCACTACCGCGCGAACCACCGGCGTAGAAATCGTTCTCGGCACCATCAATGATGATCCCGACGCCAACGAGGTGTCCGCCACCATTCGTACCACGGTTGCCGGCGACGTATCGATCGTTGCCCGTGTTGTCGAAGATGAAACCGGCACCCCGGTCGCCACCGCCGTTCGTGCCTTGACTGCCGGCATAGTATTGGTCATGGCCAGCCATGTCAATCAACAGGCCAAGGCCACCCGAACCGCCACCATTGACTCCGCGATGGGTCCCGGTGTAGACATCATCCTCCGAGCGATCCACCAAGAGCCCGACGCCGACGAATTCGCCGCCGCCATTGATACCCATCAGAGTGCCGGTGTACGTGTCATCCCCCGACCCATCCACAGTCAGGGCAACACCAAAGTGGGCACCACCCATGACACCGCGGTTGCCGGCAACGTAAGTGTCCACGCCGCTGCGATCAAACAACGCGCCAACGCCCATGTCTGCGCCGCCATTGGCACCACAACTGCGGGGCGCAGCCGGATCACCGTACACATCATTGCCAGACATGTCGATAGCCGCTGCCACGCCAGGTCCGACACGGCTGTTACTGCCGATCTGGATCACCGGACCGACGCCAAGAGGAACGGGGTTTGTCACATGCGTGCAAACGGTAGAAAGAACGTTGCTCCCGCCCGCGTTGTTATAATAGATATCGTTTCCTTGGATATCGAAGGTCAGGGCGAAGTTCTCATCGTAGAAGCTGTTCGCAAAGCCACGGATATCGAAGGCAATCACGGGGGGGACAGAAGTTGCACCCGAGGTAAACTTCACATCCACCAATTGGACGGTATCGATCGTAATCGTCAAGTCCTGGATGGCCCGGATAAACTGGTTCCGAGTGTGCAGGATTCGGCCGACATCGAAGTTGGCTTGACGCATAGCCTCGCCGGGCGAGAAACTCTGAAGCGTCGTGCCAGGAGCGACCGAGATCAACTGGGCCTCCACCAAATCATGGAAATGCTCCAGCGCTAGGAGCCCCTCAATGTCGGCGGCATCAAATGCAGCGTTGGTCGCCGTTTCCAGCGCCATGAACGCATCCACCATTCGTGCAAATGAGGCCACAAACTTGGCTGGTTGCAAGTCAAGCGCGTCAATCTCGGCACGCTGCTCCGCCGTGGCTTCAACGCCATGGCGTTCTAGCAGCGAGTAGACGGCCTGGGATGCACTGGTGTAGCCCGCAAGTGGCGTGGCCGGGGAATCCGAGAAGCCTAGAACACTGGCCTGCCAGGCCCCTGCGACATGGGCCACTTCTAGGGCCTGAAGGAACGGATCATCGTGCGTGCCTTCAACCTCGAACAGCTGCTCTGCCAAAGCCAAATTGGCATACTGCTGGGAAACGATCCAGTCGCCACCCGCAGGCAGCAGACCACGCAGAGCCTCAGCGTTGGCTTCGACGACCTTTTGCGCCGCCATTAGGCCGCGCTCACGAGCCGAAAGGCTCGAATCATACAGGATTGCGTGAATTGCGTCATCAGACGGGGCGGACTCGCCTAGCATGACCTGATCTTGCACGTCGCCCGCCGAAGTCGGCAAGGCGACGGCAATCATTGCCAACACCAAGATGAGACCAGCCACCTTTGAACCAGGGAACTGGGATATATGTGGGGCCATGTTGTGTTTACCTCCTACCACTTACTACTACCTATGAACCGACGCTGCCTTTACAACGTTTATCGTAACCTGCGCTGAGCCCAGGCCGGCCCAGTCACGAATCGACCGGGACCCCGACCTGAGCACGAAGCGTCCGGTGAGAGGGAAGAGTAATGCCTGCCCACCTAGGATGGCAGGTGGGGCACATCCATCTGCGCACCGACTTCCCCTTTCGGGGCTTCGCTGCGGTCAATGCCATTGCTGTATTGGTCAATGCCGCCGCCATCGATGAGTAGGCCTAGGCCGATGAAGGCACCGCCATTTGACGACGTGTAGGGACTGTCGTAGAGGTCATCTTCACTGCCGTCAATGAGCAGACCAACGCCATTGTGGCCACCACCATTGGTACCGACCCACCCGGCGACATACCGGTCGTTCTCACTACCGTCAAACAGAAGCCCAATACCAATCTTGTATCCGCCGCCATTGACACCGAAGCGAGATCCGTCGTAAAGGTCGTTGCCCGTTTGATCCATGATCATGCCGAGGCCGCGCGCACCACCCCCGTTGACTGCGTAGTTCCGGCCACGGTACTCGTCGTTACCGTTACCGTCGAACAGCAGCCCAACGCCGTAGAACTCGCCGCCGCCGTTGACGGCTTGATCGGTTCCGCGGTAGAAGTCGTTCTCACTGTTGTCAAACAGGAGGGCCACGCCAAAGTGCGCTGCACCGTTGACGCCGTGGTGACCGGCCGTGTAGTAGTCCGTACCACTGCGGTCAATCAAGATGCCGAGGCCGACGTCAGCGCCACCATTGATGCCGCAGCTGCGCGGATTGGCGGGGTCGCCGTACACATCGTTGCCTTGCAAGTCAATGGCTGCCCCGGCACCGGGGCCAATCTGGGAGTTCCCGATGGGGAAAACCGGGTTGGGAACGCTGAGGGGCGGGGAGATATCCCAGCACGCGTTGGACAGCATGTTGCTGCCACCGGCGTTGTTGTAGTAGGTGTCGTCGCCTTGCACGTCAAGTGTGAGGACGAAGTTCTCGTCGTAGAAACTGTTGTCAAAACCACGGATGTCGAACGCGATCACGGGCGGGATTGCCGTGGCCCCGCTGGTAAATTGGACCTCCACCGCCTCGTTGACCTCGAAAGCCTCAGCCACTTCAACGACAGTGTCCAGGAACTGGTTGCGCGTCGGGAAGATGGGGGCGTAGTTTAGGCCAAGGCTCTGCATTTCAGCGAGGGGGTGTTGGGAGCCGGCGAGGGTTTCGGACGCGCTGCCGATGAGCCCCTCCTCAAGCAGCCAGAGCGTCGATTGGAGCGCAGCGACCCGCTCAAAGTCAACATTGGCGTAAGCCAGCGCGACCGACTTCTCGACAGCAATCCAGGCGTCGAAGAAGCGAGCCAGGGCAATGCGGATTTGGTCTGGTTGCTCGTCCAAGGCCAGAACTTCGCGCCATTGCTCGGGAGTCGCAGTGGTGCCATGTCGCTCCAGGAGTGCTGCGACCGCTTCCGAGGGAAGGTGGTAACCGTGCAACGGGACCGGGTCCGCAGGAGTGGCCATGACGCCGGCCTGCCAGGAACTGATGTGCTTCACGCGCGCCATATTCTCGGCAAACGTGCCGGGCCCTTCTTCCAGGAAGCCGTAGACATCGCGGGCCAAGGCCAGGTTGCTGCGCTGTTGGTCCACGAGCCACTTGGCGTCTTGCGACAGTCCGGCCAGGATCGCGGGTTCGTTGACATCAAGGAGCAACTGGGCGGCGTCAAGGCCGCGGAAGACTCCTTGGCTGGGGTGATTGGGGTCGTATAGCAGGTCGTGCGCCTCTTGCCACGAGATGTTTGCTGCTTCGCTTGGAGCCGTCGCCACGGAGCCCGGGTTGAGGGCCAGTGCTGCCGGCGTTAGAGCGAGAAGAACAACTAGAGCGTACGCAGCCAAAGGCGGCGGATTGGGGGGTTGACGAGCCATATCGAACGTTCCTCCTACCACAGAGAGCCTGTTCGTAGACTCCTCACTACAATATGAAGGTTAGCGCCGGTCGAACCCATGGGGGCAGGCCGTCACCTGCGCAGCCCGGCCTTGGCGTCAATCAATTGTACAGGAGTGGGGCGTGGATCGGTTGACCTTAGGCGGCGCATTGGGTTCAAAGGGGGCGCATGAGGAGCCGACCGCCTTCATGAATGGCATTGGTCCGAGGATTTTGCCGGCAGCCCGGCAAGCGCGCCGGCATTGTTGCATTAGGCGCCGAAACGCTGTAACCAAGTGTGGATTTGGTGTTGGACCTGTTGATGGTTGAGGTGGTGTAGGAGCATGTGGCCGGTTTCGGGCACGATGACGACGGTGGCACCGCCGCCGTAGTATTCTGCTTCCCCTGCGGCGGCCGCGGCGTCAATGTACCAGTCTTGTTCGCCGATGAGTACGAGGACGGGAACGGACACGCGCGCGGCGGCGGCGTCGTACAGGCTTGGCAAATCGGCGGATGGTGCGAGTGCGCCGTGGGCGACCCAGGCTGCGTTTTGCCATGCGAGGAAGCCGGCGAGCACGCCGGGGGGAGCTTCCTGGTAGCCGGCGATGACGGCGTCGGCCACCAGGGGATCGGCGTTGGGCATGTGGAAGTCATCTAGTGGCGGAGGCGGGCAGGGGCCGCCATCGACGGCACCCGGTAGGCGGAGGCAGTCCCGTGCGTCGTCGCTGATGGCGTGATGCGCCCATGCCAGGGGCGCGATGGCGTCAAAGGAGCCGTGGAGCCCTTGGGTAACAGTGGCCATGAAGGCACCCATAGAGACGCCCAGACCCACCAAGGGGATGCGGCCGGAGTCGCCGGTGGCGGTACGGATCATGCCGGCCACTTGATCGATGATGAATGCCTCATCTTCGACAGTGGTCAGTTCCCCGACGGCAACCCGGGATTCACCGTATCCGGGTCGATCGATGGCGAACACGGCGCGACCCATCTGCGCGTGCCAGGCGCCGGTTGAGTAGCCAGGGACGCCCAGTTCGCCCCAGTAGTTCTCCTTGACGCCGCTGGCGCCGTGGAGCAGCAGCAGGGCCGAGGAGGGTTCAGGCGGCAGCCACGCGAGTGCCGCGATGGACGCGTTGCCGCCGTTGGGCGTCAGGACGTGGAACGTGAACGGTTGGGCTTCGATGCCGGGGCCGGGGGGCTCTTCTTCGACGAGGCAGCCAGCCAGGGCGGCGAAGGTGAAGAGGCTGGCAAGTACTGAGGGGGCAGCGAGGCCTGGGCGGTTCATTGGAGGGGCACCCCTGCGCCGTCGAAGGTCCAGAACGTGAGGACAGTTTCGGTTCCGCCCACGCCGGGCAGGGCGCGGATGCGTTCGATAATGAGACGACCCACTTCATCCATGTCGCGGGCGACCACTTCCACCAGGAAGTCGTGCTGGCCAGAGGTGATGTGGACGCGCTCGATGCCAGCAATGGCGGCGATCTGGCGCGCGACGCTGCGCTGGTCGTCGTTTCGCTCGGCTCGCCAGCTGATCAATAGAAACGCGCGCAGCGGCCGCCCCAGGGCTGCTGGATCCAGTACGACGGTGGAGCCCCGGATAACGGTAGATTGGAGGCGTTTGAGGCGCTCGTGCAGGGTGGCCCTAGATGTCTGGGCCCGGCGGGCCAATTCGGCCACCGGCAGACGTGCATCCTGGCGCAGGAGCTCAATGATCCGCCTGTCTAGCTCATCCATCATTCGCCCCGACACATTGTCAAGCTATAGCCCCTTGGTAGGCCATACAGCTTGACAATATGCCGGCATTGGCATGCGAAGTGCAAAGTCCAAGGCGACAATCTTGGTTCATGGTCCAGCGCGCAGCCCACCACCCTGTCAACCCGTACGGTGCCGTCAACCCGCCGGTCGTGCGCAGCAGCACCTTCACGTTCCCCACAGCTGCCGAGGGCGCCGCCCGCTTCCAGGGTGAACCCGGCCTCCTGTACAGCCGCCTGGCCAATCCGA